>NZ_JBHWGV010000237.1:0-5211 GCF_042732955.1 Kitasatospora sp. NPDC059747
GGGGGGGGCGGGGGCGGGTGCCCCGGCGCCCCCCCCCCCCCCCCCCCCCCCCCCCCCCCCCCCGCGCGCGGCCCCCCCCCCCCGCGCGCCCCCCCCCCGGGGGGGGGGGGCCCCCCCTTCGTGCACCGGGTTCGTGCACCGGGTCGGGCCGGCTACTTCGCCGGCTCCTCCTCGTCGTCGTCCAGCGGCGCCTTGATCGGCGGCGGCGCCTTCAGCAGGATCTGCCAGGTCACGTACATCGCCAGCAGCAGCGGCGGGATGCCGAGCGCGACCTTCAGCCAGCCGAGCAGGTTGACGTTGTGGGTGAAGTACAGCGGGAAGAGGATCACCGGCTTGATGCCCATGATCACGACCCAGGCCCAGGTCGCCTTGGTGTAGGCGCGCAGCCGGCCCGGGTTCTCCTTGCGCCAGGTGAACATCTCGCCGGTGATCGGGCCGAGCATCAGGCCGATCAGCGGCCAGCGCACCAGCGCGGAGACCGCGAGCCCGATGCAGTAGCCGACGTTCCACAGCAGGCCGGGCAGGTAGAAGTCCTCGGCCCGGCCGCTCTTCATCGAGATCCAGGCGCCGATGGCGACGCCGAACACCCCGCTGAAGGCGTGCTGGACGGTCTCCCGCTTCGCCAGCCGGACCACCACGAACAGGGCGCTCAGCGCGAGCGCGGCCCACGCGGCGGGACTGACCTGGTGGGTGATGTTGTACGTGACGATGAAGACCAGGCCGGGCAGCGTCATGTCGACCATGCCGCGCACGCCGCCGAAGGCCTGCAGCACGGTGTCGGCGGCCTCCTTCGAGGCGGCGGCCTTGCGGGCGGCCTCGGCGGCCTCCGGGTCGAGCTCCTGGCCGGTGGCCGGTGCGGCGGCGTCGACCGACCGCGCCAGGCCTTCTGCGGCGTCCTTCGCGGCGGCGTCCTGCCAGGCCGCCACGTCGGCGGCGTTCAGGTCGAGCCGGGCGGCGTCGCCGCCGGGGTGGTTGCTCACGCTCATTCGCTCCCGTGTCCAACCGGACGCAGCTCGTAGCGGGGGTTGAACAGCACGCGGCGCCCGCGTGCGTGGCTGATCCGACCGCTGGCGACGAGCCGGCGGCCCGGCTCTATGCCCGCGATCGAGCGGCGGCCGAGCCAGACCATGTCCAGCGCCTCGGTGCCGTCGAAGAGCTCGGCCTCCAGGGCCGGCACCCCGGCCCGCGGGCGCAGCGTCACCGTGCGCAGCGTGCCCGCCACGGTCACCAGATCGCGGTCCGCGCAGCCGGCGATCGGCGTGCAGCCCGACTCGGCCGCGCTCTCCTGGCGCAGCTCCTCGGCCCGCAGCTCCTCGGCCGACGAGGTCAGCCGGCTGAGCATGCGGCGGAAGCGGCCCTGCGGCTGGTCGCTGCTGTTGTCACCACTCATGCGGGAAGGGTACCGGTTTCCGGGCCCGCGGCGGCAGGCCGGACGATCGCCGCCGGGGCACGGGGTGGCCGTGCGGGGCCCGGAAACCGGGCGGGCCGTCAGCTCTCGAAGCGGTAGCCCATGCCCGGTTCGGTGATGAAGTGGCGCGGGTGCGAGGGGTCGTGCTCCAGCTTGCGGCGCAGCTGGGCGAGGTAGACGCGCAGGTAGTTGGTCTCGGTGCGGTAGGCCGGGCCCCAGACCTCCTGGAGCAGCTGGGTCTGGCTGACCAGCCGGCCGGCGTTGCGCACCAGCACCTCCAGCAGATGCCACTCGGTCGGGGTAAGCCGGACGTCGGTGCCGTCGCGGTTCACCTTCTTGGCGGCGAGGTCGACGGTGAAGCTCTCGGTGACCACGAGCGAGTCGTCCTCGCCGGCCACCGGCTCGGCCCGGCGCACGGCGGCGCGCATCCGGGCGAGCAGTTCGTCCATGCCGAACGGCTTGGTGACGTAGTCGTCGGCGCCGGCGTCCAGCGCCTCGACCTTCTCGTCGGAGGCGTGCCGGGCCGACAGCACGATGATCGGCACCCGGGTCCAGCCGCGCAGCCCGCGGATCACCTCGACGCCGTCCATGTCGGGCAGGCCGAGGTCGAGGACGACGACGTCGGGATGGCGGGCGGCGGCCAGTTCCAGGGCGCTCGCGCCGTCATGGGCCGCGTCGACCTCGTACTTGCGGGCCTTGAGGTTGATCACCAGCGCGCGGACGATCTGCGGTTCGTCGTCCACGACGAGGACCCGGGTCATATACGGGCTCCGCCTTTCAGGGCTGTGTCGGGCTTGCGGGCGTGGGACTTGCGGACGGTGGTGCGTGCGGACCGTGGTGCAGACGGACGGGAAGTCGGTGTCCGGGTGTCACGTGACGAGCCGGGACAGCGGGTCGTGGTCGTCGCCGGACGGCTCGCCCGGTTCCGGGGGCCGCTCGACGGCGGGCAGGGTGACGACCATGGTGAGGCCGCCGCCCGGGGTGTCCTCGGCCGTGACGGTGCCGTTCATGGCCTCCACGAACCCGCGCGCCACGGCGAGCCCGAGGCCCACCCCGGCGCCGCGCGGCGCGTCCCCGTACCGCTGGAACGGCGCGAAGATCCGCTCCTTGGCATCCTCGGGCACGCCGGGGCCGCGGTCCACCACCCGCAGCTCGACCCGTCCCGGCCCGCCCGGCGGGTGCAGCGCGTCGGCCTTGACCAGCACCTTCACGCCCTCCGGGCTGTACTTGACGGCGTTCTCGATCAGGTTGGCCAAGGAGCGCTCCAGCAGCCCGCCGTCGGCCCGGATCATCGGGAGCGTCTCCGGAACGTCCAGCCGGACGGACTCCAGCGGGACACCGCCGAGCGCGAACGGCACGACCTCGTCCAGGTCGGTCTCCTGGATCAGCGGGGTCACGGTGCCGGTCTGCAGCCGGCTCATGTCCAGCAGGTTGTTGATCAGGTGGTCGAGCCGGTCGGCCCCGGCCTCGATCCCGGCCAGCAGCTCCGCCTCGTCCTCCGGGGCCCACTCGACGTCCGCCGAGCGCAGCGACGTGACGGAGGCCTTGATGCCGGCCAGCGGCGTGCGCAGGTCGTGCGAGACGGCGGCGAGCAGCGCGGTGCGGATCCGGTTGCCCTCCGCCTCCCGGCGGGCCGCGGCGGCCTCGCGGGCCAGCCGGCGGCGCTCCAGCACCACGGCGGCCTGCGCGGCGAACGCCCCGAGCAGCCGGCGGTCCGCCGCGGGCAGCACCCGGCCGCGCAGCACCAGCGCGAGGCTCTCGCCGACGGGGACGTCCACGTCGGCCGCCTCCGGGCGCTGCGGCGGGTGCGGCCCGGCGGCGGCGACCGGCACCCAGGCGCCGAGCGGGTCCGGGCGCTCCAGCAGCGCGGCGCTCTCCTGCCCGAAGGTCTCGCGCACCTGCTCCATCAGGGCGGTCAGCACGCCGTCCCCGTTGGGCGCGCCGCGCAGGACCGTACCGGCCAGCGCGCTGAGCGTCTGGGCCTCGGTCTGGCTGCGGGCCGCCTGGAGGGTGCGGCGGGCCGCCAGGTCCACGACGGAGGCGACCGAGATGCCGACGATGGTGAATATGGCCACCGCCATGATGTTCTGCGGCTGGCTGATGGTGAACGTGTGGATCGGCGGCGTGAAGTAGTAGTTCAGCACCGAGGAGCCGACCAGCGCCGACCCGATCGCCGGCAGCAGCCCGCCGACCAGCGCGGCGAGGACCGTCAGCGACAGGAACAGCAGCATGTCGGTGGACAGGCCGAGGCCGCCGATCGCGGTCAGCGCCAGCGCCAGCAGCGGCGGGCCGACCAGGCCGATCAGCCAGCCGGCCACCGTCCGGGTGCGGCCCAGGTCGGTGATCCGCCGGATCGGGATCCTGCCCCGCCCGCTCCCGGCGTGCTCGTGGGTGACCATGTGGACGTCGATGTCCCCGGCCTCCCGGGTCACCGTGGTGCCGACGCCCGGCCCGTAGACGTACTGCCAGCCGGGGCGGCGGCTCGTGCCCAGCACGATCTGGGTGGCGTTCACGCCCCGGGCGAAGTCCAGCAGCGCCACGGCTGGGTCGTCGCCCAGGACCGCGTGGAACGTGCCGCCCAGGCTCTCGACCAGCGACCGCTGCTCGATCAGCATCTGCGGGGACTGGTCGGTGCCCGCCAGCCCGTCCGAACGGGAGATGTGGACGGCCATCAGCTCGCCGCCCGACGTCCGGGCCGCGATCCGGGCGGCGCGACGGATCAGCGTCGCCCCCTCCGGCCCGCCGGTCAGGCCCACCACGATCCGCTCCCGGGCCTGCCAGATGCCCTCGATGCCCTGCTCGGCCCGGTACTTCTGGAGGTACTCGTCCACCCGGTCCGCGGTCCACAGCAGCGCCAGCTCGCGCAGCGCCGTCAGGTTGCCCGGACGGAAGTAGTTGCCGAGGGCGGCGTCGATCTTCTCCGGCGCGTACACGTTGCCGTGGGCCAGCCGGCGGCGCAGGGCCTGCGGGGACATGTCGACCAGCTCGATCTGGTCGGCCCGCCGCACCACCTCGTCCGGCACGGTCTCGCGCTGCCGCACCCCGGTGATGCCCTCGACGGTGTCGCCGAGCGACTCCAGGTGCTGGATGTTGACCGTGGAGATCACGTCGATCCCGGCCGCCAGCAGCTCCTCGACGTCCTGCCAACGCTTGGCGTTGCGGCAGCCGGGGATGTTGGTGTGCGCCAGCTCGTCGACCAGCGCCACCTGCGGGCGGCGGGCGAGGACGGCGTCCAGGTCCATCTCGGAGAACCTGGCACCCCGGTGCACCACCTGCTGGCGCAGCACGACCTCCAGCCCGGCGACGAGGTCGGCCGTGTTCCGCCGGCCGTGGTCCTCCACGAACGCCACGACGACGTCCGTACCGCGCTCCTGCCGCCGGTGCGCCTCCGCCAGCATGGCGTACGTCTTGCCGACCCCGGGGGCGGCCCCGAGGTAGATGCGCAGCCTGCCACGTCCCATGAGCACCATTCTTGATCCGGCCCGGTCCGGGAGCCACCCCCGGACACCTGTTCCCCTCCCCCTTCGAGACTACGGCGTGGGAGACGATTTTCCGCTGATCCGTGCACTGAGCATGCTGTTTTAGCGGCATATTGACGGTGCCACAGCCCGTCGGCCGGCCTGTACCCGCCAAGCGGCGGGAACCCGTGCACGGACTGTCCGGAAACGCGAAGAACCCCCATCCGGAAACCGGATGGGGGTTCATTCTGAAGAATTGTTCGGCGGCGTCCTACTCTCCCACAGGGTCCCCCCTGCAGTACCATCGGCGCTGTGAGGCTTAGCTTCCGGGTTCGGAATGTAACC
>NZ_JBHWGV010000238.1:0-5049 GCF_042732955.1 Kitasatospora sp. NPDC059747
CGCCCGCCAGCGCCAGGGAACACTCCCCGGAGCGCAGCGCGTTGACCGACAGGTGCAGCGCCACCAGGGAGGACGAGCAGGCGGTGTCCACGGTCAGCGCGGGACCGGTCAGCCCGAACGTGTAGGACAGCCGGCCGGACGCGACACTGCCGGCGCTGCCGTTGCCGAGATAGCCCTCCAACTCCTCGGGCGCCTCCCGCAGCCGTCCGCCGTAGTCGCTGTACATCACCCCGAGGAACACGCCGGTGCGGCTGCCCCGTAAGGCGTCGACGTCGAGATGCCCTCGCTCGAACCCCTCCCAGGCGAGCTCCAGCAGCAGGCGCTGCTGGGGGTCCATCGCGAGCGCCTCGCGCGGACTGATCCCGAAGAACTCGGGATCGAACTCGGCGCAGTCGTGGAGGAATCCGCCCATCCCGGCGTGCGACTTGCCCGGCCGGCCGTCACCGGTGCCCAGCAGCCGGTCGAGGTCCCAGCCCCGGTCGGCCGGCAGCGGGGACAGCGTGTCGCGGCCGTCGGCGACCATCTGCCACAGCTCCTCGGGACTCCGCGCGCCGCCCGGGAACCGGCAGGCCATGCCGACCACGGCAATCGGCTCCCGGGCCCGTGCCTCGACCTCGTCCAGACGCGCCTGCGTCTGCCGGCCGTCCGCGATCGCCCGCTTCAGGTACTCACGCAGTTTGGTCTCGTTCGTCACGTGTTCCACTCCTTCCCGTCCGGCCGGCCAGACGGCCCGTCACTTCGCCTGCAGGAAACCGTTGTCGACCAGATCGAAGAGTTCCTCGTCGGTAGCGGCGTCGAGCTCCGTGCCCGAGGCCGGGCCGGGCTGCCCGGTCAGCTCGGCCAGCAGCTCCGCCAGGCGTGCCGCCGCCCGTTCCCGCACCTCGTCCCGCAGGGCCGTGCCCCGCAGGCCGTCCGCCAGCCGGTCGAGGCCGGCGATGACCGCCTCCGCCGCACGGTCCTCGTTCCCGGCCAGCAGCGTGCCCAGGTGACAGGCGACGGCACGCGGCGTGGGATGGTCGAACACGAGCGTGGTCGGCAGCCGCAGCCCGCAGGCGGCGGCGAGCCGGTTGCGCAGCTCGACCGCGGTCAGCGAGTCGAACCCCATCTCCAGGAATCCCCGGGTGTCGGAGATGTCATCCGCGGACCGGTGTCCCAGCACCGCCGCGACCGTGGAGCACACCAGCTTCAGCAGGACCCGCTCGCGTTCGCTCTCGGACAGGGCATCCACGCCTTCCAGCACGGCCGGCTCCACGGCGCCCGCACCGGAGCGCCCGGACGGCACCGCCTTGGGTCCGGCCAGCGCGCGCAGCACCGGTGGGACCGCGCCGGACGCGGCCCGCGCCCGCAGCGCCACCGGGTCGAGCCGCATGGGCACCAGGACCGCGTCATCGGCCGTCAGCGCCCTGTCGAAGAGTTCCAGGCCCTGCTGCGACGACAGGGGGCGCATCCCGGAACGCGCGATCCGGGCCAGGTCCGCCTCCGCCAGGTGCCCGGTCATCGCGCTCTGCCGCTCCCAGAACCCCCAGGCCAGCGACAGCGCGGGCAGGCCACTCGCCCGGCGGCGCTGTGCCAGCGCGTCCAAGGCCGCGTTCGCCGCGGCGTACGCCCCCTGTCCGGCCGTCCCGAGGACCCCCGACGCCGACGAGAACAGCACGAACGCGGAGAGGTCCGTCCCCCGGGTCAGCGCGTCGAGGTGCTCGGCCGTGTCGGTCTTCGGGCGCAGGACGCGGCTCAGCAGGTCGGGTGTCACGGAGGTCACCACCGCGTCCTCCAGGACCCCGGCGGTGTGGATCACCGCGGTCAGCGGCGCATCGGCGGGTATCCGGGTCAGCGTCGCCGCCAGGGCGTCCCGGTCGGCCACGTCACACGCCGCCACCTCCGCCTCGGCCCCCAGCGCGGACAGCTCCGACACCAGCTCCGCCGCACCCGGGGCCGCCGGGCCCTGACGGCTCACCAGCAGCAGCCGCGCTGCCCCGTGGGCGGTGACCAGGTGGCGGGCGACGAGGCCGCCGAGCATGCCGGTGCCGCCGGTGATCAGGACGGTTCCGCCGGTGAACGGCCGCCGCGCACCGCGCTGTTCCGCGGGCCCGTCCGACGCGGCCAGCCGGGGCAGCATGACCTCGCCGGCGCGCACGGCGACCTGTTCCTCCCCGGTGGCCAGCGCCGCCGCCAGTTGCTCGGGGGAGATGCGGCCGGTGTCCACGTCCACCAGGACGAAGCGGTCCGGGTGTTCCGTCCGAGCCGTCCGCACCAGGCCCCAGACCGCCGCCTGCGCGCTGTCCGGGACGTCCCGCTCCCGTGCCGCGACCGCGCCGCGGGTCACCAGGACCAGCCGCGACGAGGCGAGGTGTTCGTCGGCGAGGTAGGACTGGACCAGGCTCAGCGCCCGCCCCGCCGTCTCCCGCACGGACCCCTCCCCGCCGGCGGACCCGGCGGCGGAGTCCGGGACGCAGGACGCCACCACGACCTCGGGCTCCGCCGCACCGGAACGGACGTGTTCGCCCAGGGCGGCCAGATCGCGGTGCCGGCGCACCTCGGTGCGGTGGTCCGCCGACGGCGTGTCCGAGGGCTCCTCGTATCCGGGAACGGCACCCACCAGCGCCCACCGCGCGGGCGGTTCGGCCCGCCGGGCGGGCGCTGCGGTCCAGTCGAGGCGGAACAGCCCGTCGTGCCGGGACAGGCCGTCGTGCCGGGACAGCCGGGCCGGGCCCAGCTGAGCGGGATCGACCGGCCGCAAGGCCAGCGAACCCACCGAGGCCACCGGGCTGCCGGACGAGTCGGTGAGCGTGAGCGTCACCGCGTCCGGCCCCACGGGCGCCAGCCGTACGCGCAGGGCGCCGGCCCCGGCCGTGTGCACGGACACGTCGCTCCACGAGAAGGGCAGCCGGGCCGCCGCCCCCTCGCCGTCGTCCGAGCCGGTCAGCGCGACGGTCTGCAGGGCCGCGTCCAGCAGCGCGGGGTGCAGGCCGAACGACTCGGCGTCGGAGAGGTGCTCCTCGTCCAGCCGCACCTCGGCGAAGACGGCGTCCCCGAGCCGCCAGGCGGCCCGCAGCCCCTGGAAGGCGGGACCGTACGCGTACCCCTGGTCGGCCAGCCGGGCGTAGTGGCCGCCCACGTCGACCGCGACCGCGCCCGCAGGCGGCCACGCCCCGCTCTCCACCGGAGCGGCGGGCTCTTCGGCGACGAGGAGACCGGTCGCGTGCCGCGTCCAGGGCTCGTCGTCCCCGACCCGGGAGTGCACGGTGACGGACCAGCCCTCGTCCCCGCTCTCCGCCACCACCTGAAGGGTCACCGCCTCGTCGCCGGACAGGAGGAGCGGAGCCTGGACGGTCAGTTCCCGCACCCGCCCGGCGTTCAGCAACCGGCCGGCGTGGTGCGCCAGTTCGAGGAACGCGGTGCCCGGCAGGAGGACGGCGCCGTGCACGGCGTGGTCGGCGAGCCACGGCTGCGTACGGACCGATATCCGTCCGCTGAGCACCAGACCGTTCCCGGTCGCGGCGGCGACGACCGCCTTGACCAGCGGATGCCCGGCCGGGGACAGGCCCGTCGCCGAGAGGTCCGCGCTCGCGCCACGGTCGTCCAGCCAGTAGCCGCGCCGCTGGAAGGCGTACGTCGGCAGATCCACCCGGCGCCCGCCGCCCGCGAACACCCGGGCCCAGTCGAGCGCGGCCCCGTGGGCGTACAGCCTGCCCGCCGACCGGAGGAAACCGTCCGCCCCCGCGTCGTCCCGGTGCACCGACCCGGTGACGAGCACACCGTCCGTCCCGGAGTGCTCCACGGTCTCCTGGAGCGGGACGGTGAGCACCGGGTGAGGGCTCATCTCCAGGAAGACGTCGTAACCGCTCTTCGCCAGCTCCCCGGTCACCTCCGCCAGCCGCACGACCTGGCGGAGGTTGCGGTACCAGTAGTCCGGCCCGAGCTCACCGGCGCCCAGGGCGGTGCCCGTGACCGTCGAGAAGAACGGCGTGCGCGGGGAGGCGGGCGAGATACCGGCGAGCGCTTCCAGCAGCTCGTCGCGCACCTCCTCGACCTGCGGGGAGTGCGAGGCGTAGTCCACCGGGACGCGGCGCGCCCGCACGCCGTCCTCGGCGCACCGGGCCATCAGGCCCTCCAGCGCGTCCGCGTCGCCGGACACCACCACCGAGGAGGGACTGTTGACCGCGGCCACGGACAGCCGCTCCCCCCACAGCCCGACGAGAGCCCCGGCCTCGGCCTCGCCCAGCGCGACGGTGGCCATCGCGCCCCGCCCGGCCAGCGCCCGCAGCGCCTTGCTGCGCACCGCCACCACGCGGGCCGCGTCCTGGAGCGAGAGGGCTCCCGCCACGCAGGCGGCGGCGATCTCGCCCTGCGAGTGGCCCACCACGGCGTCCGGCTCCACGCCCACCGAGCGCCACAGGGCCGCCAGCGACACCATCACCGCGAACAGGGCGGGCTGGACGACGTCCACCCGCTCCAGCCAGCCGGCGTCCGCCCCGCGCAGCACGTCGAGCAGCGACCAGTCCACATGCGACGCGAGTGCGTCGGCGCACTCCCGCAGGGCGTCCCGGAAGACGGGGGAGGAGTCCAGCAGGCCGACGGCCATGCCGGCGAACTGCGCGCCCTGGCCGGGGAAGACGAACACGGTCCGGCACCGCCCGGCCCCGGCGTCCTCCCCGTCGCGCGGCGGAGTGCCGGAGACGACCGCCGGGGACTCCTCGCCCCGGGACAGCGCCGTCAGCGCCCGCACGAACTCGTCCCTGCCGGAGCCGACGACCACCGCCCGGTGCGGGAAGACCGCCCGGGTCGTCACGAGGGAGCGGCCGATGTCCGCGTCGGTCACCTCGCGGTGGGCGTCGGCATAAAGGGCCAGGCGCTGCGCCTGCGCCCGCAGCGCCTCGCGGCTCGCGCCGGACACCATCCATGGCAGGGTCCGCGTGACGGACGGGGCCGCATGCTCGTCCCCGTCGGTGACGGTGGTCTCCGTGGGGGGCGCCTGTTCGAGGATGACGTGGGCGTTGGTGCCGCTGACGCCGAAGGAGGAGACGGCGGCGCGGCGTGGGCGGTCGCTGT
>NZ_JBHWGV010000239.1:0-4424 GCF_042732955.1 Kitasatospora sp. NPDC059747
GGGGGGGGGCCCGCCGGCGCGGCCCCCCCCGCGGCGGGGGGGGGGGGCGGCGCGCCCCCCCCCCCCCCCCCGCCTGGCGGGCAGGACGCGGCCGGGCCGTCGAGATACTAGCCACCCGCGAGTAACCTGCAGGTGACCGCGCACCGGGGGATGGCCCACGCCGACCAATCCCCGGCCGGACCCGCCGCATCAGCGTGGTGCGTAGCACCTCGTCAGACCCGGTCGAACTGTTCGGACTGGAGCCGGTACATGCGGGCGTAGGATCCGTCCAACTTCAGGAGCTCGTCGTGGCTGCCGGACTCCACGATGCGTCCGTCCTTCATGACATGGATGTGGTGGGCGAGGCGAGTTGAGGCCAGGCGATGGGTCACGAGAAGGACGGCATTTCCGGCTTCGGCCCGCTTTGCCACCTCCTTGAAGACCTCGATCTCGGCCTCGGGGTCCAGTGCTGCGGTCGGCTCGTCAAGGATCACGAAGGGGGCGTTGCGATAGGCGACGCGGGCCAGACCGATGCGTTGCCACTGGCCGCCCGAGAGCTGGACACCGCGTTTGAAGTTGAGCGCGAGCAGGGTGTCCAGGCCGTCGCGCAACCCGGACACGCTCTTCCACGAACCGGATCCGCGCAGGGCGTGCTCGATTCGGTCCTCGTTCCAGGGCTCCTGCGGGCGGCCCATGGCGACGTTGGCTCGGGCAGTGAACGGCCAGGTGACGAAGCCCTGGGCCAGTAGCGATACCTGGCGCAGCACGCTCGGTCGCTCCAGTTGTTCCACGGGGATGCCATCCCAGGTCAGGGAGCCGCGGGACGGAAGGTAGAGGCCGGCGAGGAGTTTGGCCAGGGTTGACTTCCCGGATCCGTTCTCGCCGACCAGTGCGGTGACCTGCCCGCGTGCCACGGTGATGTCGATGTCGGCCAGGGTGTCGTGGGCGGCACCGGTGTAGCGGAAACAGACGCCTCGGGCGCGGATCTCGCGCGGGTTGTCGTGTAGCCGGGGCAGCTCCGGAGGCGGCTGCGTGGCGGGCACCCGGGCGCAGGCGCGTTCCCATTCGGTGACCGGGAGGGCCTGTTCGAAGACGGCATTGACCGCGGCCACGAAGCCCGCGACCTCCCTGGTGAGGGACGGGATGGCCAGCAGTGCGGCGCCCGCGCTGGCCAACGGGGTCCTGCCGGACCAGACCAGGGTCCCGAGCGCCACATAGGTCAAGGCGGTCAGGAGCGCGCTGAGTGATCCTCCCGCGACCGAGGCCAGGGCAGCGCGGGAGGCGAGCCTGCGCTGTTCACGCAGGGCCCGGTGCGACAGGCGGGTGTACCCGTCCACGAGGTAGTCGCCGACCTGGTGGACGCGGATCTCCTCGGCACTTTCGCGGTCCATCATGTAGTAGGCGAGCAGGTCGAGTTTGCGGGTGTTCTCAATCCAGCGGACCGCCGAGCGGTACCTGCCGCGGGCGGAGACCACGGCGCTGAGGCCTTTGGGGACGGCGCTGGCGCAGGCGAGGCAGAAAAGCAGCGGGTGCAGTGATCCGAGTGCGAGGGAGACCGCCGCCACCGAGAGCGCCGACCTGGCCATGGCAACGGTCTGCGTGAAGACGTTCTGCAGGCTTCGCGATCCGGAGCGGGCCAGGGCCATGGAGTTGTGGAACTCGGCGTCGTCGACGACGGCGAGTTCCGAGGAGACCGCGCTGCGCAGGAGCAACTGGCTGGCCCGCATGTCCATGCCCGGTCCGATCCGGGACAGTAGGTAGCCCTCAAGGATCCGCAGGCCGCCTGCGGCGGCGGCCGTGGACGCGGCCAGGATGATGCCGGGCACGGCCGCTTCGACGCGCTGGTGGTTGATCGGTGGTTGCAGGAGCTGCAACAGGGCACTGTTGGTGGCCAGCAGGCCCGTGGCGGCCATGCTTCCGACGCACAGCTCCACCACGGCGAGCAGCGCGACGGAGGAGGGGCTGACCTGCCAGGCCAGGGCGACGGCCTTGCCGAGCAGCCGGGGCAGCCCGGCGAGCGCCCTACGAATACCGACGGCGTCCGTGTCCCTCGCCAACTGGCCGATGAGTTCGCTGTGGGCCCCGAAGAGCGGATCCACCTCGGGTGACGATGATGTGACGACTGGAGCGTCACGGCGCTTCGGTGGCATGGTCCTCTCTCGCTTCCTATGGATTCTCGTATCGTCACCTGCTCGTGGGCCAGCACTCGGTCCACCGTTCGCGGAAGGTCCAGGCCTGGCTGGCCGATCGCGTCGGCCAGGTCGAGCTGCACTTCCTGCCCGCGTACTCGCCCGAGCTGAACCCCGATGAGCTGGTCGACGCCGATCTCAAGCGCAGCCTGCCGATCAGCGGCCGGGCCCAGGATCAGGCGGAGCTGGCGGCCGAGACCGGGCGCTTCTTCCATCGCCGCCGGCGGCAGCCCCACATGGTCCACGGGTACTTCGGCGGTCGACGGGTCCGCCACATCCTCGATGAGAACCAATTGAGTTTCTGATCAATAGCCCGCGAATTACATCGAACCCGGGTTGGAAGGGGCCGTCCATGGACGCCTGTGAGGACCAGCCGTGGAGTCAAGCGCCGAGAACTGCTCACGGTCCGAGGAACAGCACCTGTTCGATGAGGCCATCGGCCACCCTGTAGGCCGCGATCACGTGCATGGGCTCCGGCGCGATCCTGTATACGGTTTCGCGGTCGGTTACCCATCCGTTCGTCACCAGACGACCGGAGACCTCCGCGCGACAGGACCGATGCGCGAACAGCTCCGCATAAGAGTCATGGATTTTCTCCTGACCCCGCGTGAACCCTCCTCCCCACCACTGGATGACCGCCTGCGGCGAGTAGCACGCAATGAACCGGTTCAAATCGTGAGAATTGTACGCCTCGATTTGGTAGTCTATGACCTTCTCAATGTCGTGCACGACTCCCCGCCCGTCTTCCGGTCGAATGCCCGAGGCTAGCATACGGCCTCGCCATCCGCCGCACCTGGATTACGTGAAAGGCTGAACATGATGCGTACGATCCTGATCACCGGCGCCACGAGCGGTCTCGGATACGCGCTTGCCCATCGATGCGCAGAGGATGGCGTTCATTTGATCCTGCATGGCCGCGACCCGCTGCGGCTCGCGAGCACCGCGAAATCGGTGCAGACTGGACACAGTGACGTTCGGGTCACCACCGTGACCGCCGACCTCTCAGAGCTGCATCAGGTGCGGGAAATGGCGGACCAGATACGGGAAATCAACAACCAACTGGATGTTCTGGTAAATAATGCGGGAATCGGTTTCGGAAAGCCCGAGGGGTCGGAGCGCCGCGTCACTGCAGACGGGGTCGAACTTCGGTTTGCCGTAAATTACCTGGCGGGATTTCTGCTGACCATCGAACTGCTGCCACTGCTTCGACGGACCAGAGGTGCACGAGTTGTCAATGTCGCATCTATAGGCCAGCAGGCAATAGATTTCGACGACCTCATGATCGAGCGCGGTTACAGCGGAATTCGCGCCTATTCGCAAAGCAAACTGGCCCAGATCATGATGGCGATGGAACTCGGCGAAAGACTGCCGGCTGCCGAGGTCACGTTCAACAGTGTTCACCCCGCCTCCTACATGCCCACCAAGATGGTGCTCCTGGAGCTGGGCACCCATGTCGACTCCCTGGACGAAGGCGTCGCCTCCGTATATCGCCTGGTCAGTGATCCTGAACTCGCAACAGTGACAGGGAAGTTCTTCGATCGAACCGCGCCAGCCGAAGTCGATCCGCAGGCCTACGAGAGGGCGGCCCGACACGAGCTGCTGAGGCAAAGCCTGAGGCTCATTGGCAACTGCCACAGTACTCGCGATTCGATCGAACCCCTTGACATTTAAACACCGGCTGTGGCCCCGCCGGAGCCACAGCCGTTTTCTTTCGATTTCAACTGGCATATAGGGCGAGCAGCGCGCACCGTTGCCCTGACGACTTTCGGAATAATCTGGACAAATGCATGAAGGATGCCCAATTTACGGACATAAGGGCACTCTCACGGCGCTTCGGATTCATGCAATTGTCTTGACTCGCAAATTCTCGCCCCGTAGCATCTAAATATCCGCAAGATGCCACACGCACTACCTTGCGGCCCACTTTTCGACGTAAGGAGACCGCATGTCTTTGGCTACGCTCCCGACCATCGAAGATGTCAAGGTCAACGGCCTCGAACTCCAGCTCATCTCCTCCGAGGAAATCCCGCTCGGTGCCACCTCCAGCACCGACATAACGGAGGCTTGCCCGATAGTCACCTGGAGCTGCACCAGCGGCAACACCTACAGTTTCGTCTCCATGTGTAGCACCTGCTGCTGACTCCAGCAGGAAACGCGTTCGGGGGGGGGGCGGGGGCGGGGGGGGGGCCGCCGGGGGGGGGGGGCGGCGCGGGCCCCCCCCCCCCCCCCGCGGGGGAGGTGGGCGCGCGCGCAGCC
>NZ_JBHWGV010000239.1:4434-4732 GCF_042732955.1 Kitasatospora sp. NPDC059747
GTTTGTCTGGGCCCCCGCCCCCCCCCCGGGGGGTGGCGGTGCAAAACCCCCTCGACCTCGAACTCCAGCTCATCTCCTCCGAGGAAATCCCGCTCGGTGCCACCTCCGGCACCGGCGGGCCCGGCGGCACGACGGCGGATTGCCCTCCGCCCACCGTTGTGTACTGCACCAGCGGCAACACCTACGGTTTCATGTCGATGTGTAGCACCTGCTGCTGACAGCAGCAGGCAACAAATCGGGGGGGGGGCCCCCGCCCCGGGGCGCGCACCGCGGGTGGGGGTGGGGGATCTCGCTCGCG
>NZ_JBHWGV010000240.1:0-4645 GCF_042732955.1 Kitasatospora sp. NPDC059747
TCCGGGCACCGCGGCCGCCCCGGACGGAACCCGTATGCTGCGAAGATCAGATGACCAGGAGGGCGTAGTCGTGCCAGTCACCGACGAGGCGATCGAGAAGATCAAGGCCATGATCGTGAGCGGTGAGCTCCGCCCCGGTGAGCGGCTGCCGAAGGAGGCCGACCTCGCGGACCGGCTCGGCCTCTCCCGCAACTCCCTGCGGGAGGCGGTCAAGGCCCTCTCGCTCATCCGGGTGCTCGACGTGCGCCAGGGCGACGGCACGTACGTGACCAGCCTGGAGCCCGAAGTCCTGCTGGACGCGCTGGGCTTCGTCGTCGACTTCCACCAGGACAACACGGTCCTGGAGTTCCTGGAGGTCCGCCGCATCCTGGAGCCGGCCGCCACCGCGATGGCCGCCCGGGTCATGTCCGACGAGGACATCGCCGCCCTGCGCGACATGCTGGAGGGCCTGCCCGAGGACGCGTCGCTCGACGAACTCATCGCCAACGACCTGGAGTTCCACCACCTGATCGCGGCCGGGTCGGGCAACACCGTGCTCTGCTCGCTGATCGACGGCCTGTCCGGCCCCACCACGCGCGCACGGATCTGGCGCGGGCTGACGGAGGAGGACGCGGTGGCCCGCACCCGCCAGCAGCACCGCGCCATCCTCGACGCCATCGCCCGCCGCATGCCCGAGGTCGCCCACGCCTGGGCGACCGCACACGTCGCCGGGGTCGAACAGTGGCTCCGCGACACCCTCGGCAAGGCGGAGTCGCACCTCTGGGCCGACCAGGAGGTGTGACCGGCCCGGCGGCGCCGGAAGGAACGAGCGGTCACCCGCCCGCCCGGCACGTTCTCAGGCGGCGAGCAGGGTGCGGTACTGCTCGGCGTGGGCCTTGAGTTCCACGTCGGAGACCAGGCGGGCGCCGAACAGCACGAGGGGCTCGGCGAGCCGCATGCCCGTCAGGTGGGCCGTGGCGTCCAGCGGGGCCATCAGCTGCGCCATGGTGAAGCGGTTTCGGCCCTCGGGCGCGTAGGCGTCCTCGGGTGCGCCGGTGGACGTGACCAACTGGAGGGTCTTGCCGTGCAGCGCGGTGCCGCCGGTGCCGTAGGCGAACCCGTACGCCAGCACCTCGTCGATCCAGGTCTTGAGCACGGCCGGCACCGAGTACCAGTGCCAGGGGAACTGCCAGACGATCCGGTCGTGCGCGCGCAGCAGCGCCTGCTCGCGCTCGACGTCGATCCGCCCGTCGGGGTAGGCGGCGGACAGGTCGTGCACGGTGACGTGGTCCAGGTCCCGGACCGCGTCGGCCAGGCCGACCGTGATCCGGGAGGAGCCCGGGTCGGGGTGCGCGACGACGACCAGGGTGCGCGGCGTGGCGGAGAGGTTCATGTCCTGGTGCTCCCTCGGTGGGTGCGGCGGTCAATGTGACGGATCGTTCCGTCACCCATGTTGTGACGGAACGATCCGTCTGTCAAAGTTGCGACCGAGGACGGCCGGATCGGATCGCAGCACCGGCATCGGCATCGGCATCGGCATCGGCACCAGGAGGAAGCCATGGCCCGCAGGACGGCACAGGAGAACCGGCGGCACGTCCTGGACGTGGCGGGCGACCTGTACTACCAGCGCGGCATCCGCGCGGTCGGCATGGACCTGGTGGTCAAGGAGAGCGGCGTCGGCAACGCGACCGTCTACCGCCAGTTCCCCACCAAGGACGCCCTCGCCACCGCCTACGTGGAGGACCGGGCGGAGCGCTGGCT
Organism: Kitasatospora sp. NPDC059747; assembly: GCF_042732955.1. Lineage (NCBI taxonomy): Bacteria > Bacillati > Actinomycetota > Actinomycetes > Kitasatosporales > Streptomycetaceae > Kitasatospora > Kitasatospora sp. NPDC059747. Next base: position 1,741 of record NZ_JBHWGV010000240.1, read on the forward strand.
GGCTGGCCTGCGCGAGGCCGCCGACCAAGTGGCCGAGCCACGCGAGAAGCTGGTCGCGGTCTTCGCCGCGGTCACCGGCCACACCGGGCGGGACGGCTTCCGGGGCTGCCCGATGCTCAACACCAACACCGAGTTCCCCGATCCCGAGCACCCCGCCAACCAGGTCGCCAAGGCCCACAAAGTGCAGCTCCGCGACTGGCTGCGCGACCTGGCCGCCGACGCCCGCGCCGCCGACCCCGAGCAGCTCGCCGACGAGCTCCTGCTGGTCCTCAACGGCGCCTACGCCACCGCTACCGTCCTCGGCCCCGACGGTCCCGCCCGCCGCACCACCGACCTGGCCCGGCGCCTGGTGCACAGCGCCTGCCCCGCCCCGGACGGCGCCGCCTGAGAACGTGCCGGGCCGACGGGTGACCCATCGCCCTTGAGGCCGCCGGCGGGGAGGGTGGGCTCTTTCGACCTGCCCGCACCGGATTGATCCGATGACTAAGCATCCTCCGGGCCACCCCAACGTGCAAGGCCGAGCCGACGGAGAAGCGGAACAGCGCCGCAAGCCCAGTCGGCCAGGGGCACATATCATCACGTTGACCTGCTGATTCTCCCCAATTCAGAGCAGACTGCCCGCCTTCTTGAGAACGTTCACCCGCTCCCGGCATGAACGCGGAGCGGCCTTGATTCATCCGACATATCGCCGTCAGATGTCTTGACACGCCACTCCGTGCGCCGCCATACATGTACCTGACTCGCCAGGCCACTCCCTTTGCGAGCATTCCAGGACATATGGAGCATCCATGCCACGATCCATCAGCCGGAGAAGCATGCTCACCGGCCTGGCAGTTGCCACCGCCGCCACGGTCATCGGACCCGTCGGCAGCCGGGCCGAGGCCGCCGAGACCGGGGACGCCGCGACCGGAGGCACCGCGACCGGAGGCGCCGCGCTGCCCCTCGTCCCGCTGCGCGTCCCGAAGCTCGACCAGGGGGCCTGGCAGCAGCCGGACAGCAAGATCCAGTGGATGCGCGACAACAAGGTGTCCATGTTCATCCACTGGGGCGTCTACTCGGCAGCGGCCCAGGGTGAGTGGAACATGTTCTACTCGAAGACCGCGCCGACCTCCTACCGGGCGCAGTGGGCCGGCTCGTTCGCCAGCCAGTCCCAGTCCTACGACCCCGCCGCCTGGGCGCAGCTGGCCAAGGACCTCGGCGCCGCCGAAGTCGTCCTGACCACCCGTCACCACGAGGGGTTCGCCCTGTGGCCCAGCGGCCACCCCAATGCCTGGACCACCGGCTCCGCCCCCTTCCCGGCCGGCACGGACTTCGTCAAGGGCTACGTGAACGCCGTGCGCGCGGCGGGCCTGCGGGTCGGGCTCTACTACTCGCCGATCGACTGGCGCTACCCCGGCTACTACGACGTGAGCGGCTCGAAGCCGCCGAGCCCCGCGCTCACCTCCGACTGCGTACTGCCGAACAGCGTCTACCCGTGGAACTACGAGGGCTCCGACCCGGCGGGTTTCGACTACCACGAGAACGCCCGGATCATGAAGAACGAGGTGTACCAGTCCGTGAAGGAGCTGGTCACCGACTACGGCGCGATCGACGACATCTGGTGGGACGGCGGCTGGCTGGCGCAGCAGGGCACCGACGCGTCGGGGTCGTTCTTCTGGGAGCCCGGTCAGTACCGGGACGGCGGCAACGGCTGGCAGGTGGACGCCGCGTACGGCGACACCGAGACGGGCACCGGCAGGCCGCTGGGTCTCACCGGCGTGCTGCGCCGGCACCAGCCGAACGCCGTGTCCAACTCCCGCTCGGGATGGGTGGGCGACTACGACCTCGACGAGGGCTCCGGCGTGCCGAGCGGTCCGATCCGGTACGGCCGCCTGGTCCAGAAGACGTTCAGCGTCGGCGGGAGCTGGGGGTACAGCGGCAACTCCGCCATGCCCTTCTCCCAAGCGCTGGGCCTGTTCGTCAACTCCTTCGTCCGCGACATGTCCGTGCTCGTCAACGTCGGCCCGGACGCGACCGGTACGGTCCCGAGCACGCAGGCCGCGGTGATCCGCCAGCTCGGCGGGTTCATGAACGCCAACCGGGAGGCCGTGTACAACACCCGCGGCGGCCCGTGGAACCCGGCGGACGGCCAGTACGGCTTCACCTTCGCCGACCGGACCGTCTACGCACACCTGCTGGCCGGGTACAACGGCGGCAGCAGCTTCACGACGCCGTCCCTGGGCGACGCGAACGTCACCTCGGTCTACGACGTGGTCTCCAAGAGCGCGCTGTCCTTCGGCGCGGCGAGCGGGAACGCCGTCACCATCACGGGCATCGACCGCACCCGCTACCCCGACGACACGATCGTGGCGATCGTGCTCGACCGCCCGGTGGTGCCGACGGACATCGCCCGCGGCTGCCCGGCCACGGCCGACGGTTCGGAGACCTCGCACGGGAACGTTCCGGCCAACGCGTTCGACGGGGACACCTCCAGCCGCTGGTGCGCGGCCGACGGGAACACCGGCCACTGGCTGCAGACCGACCTCGGCTCGGTGCGGCCGGTCACGGGCGCGCGGATCGCCTGGGAACTGCCGGGGCACGCCTACCAGTTCCGGATCGACGGTTCCGCCGACGGGTCCACCTGGTCGACGCTCGCCGACCTGACCGGGAACTCCTCCGCCGTGCAGGTGCAGACCGCGACGTTCACGGCCCGGACCCGCTACGTCCGGGTGACCGTCACCGGTGGTGTGAACGCTAACACGTGGGCGTCGATCCGCTCGCTGGAGGTTTACGACCGCGCCTTCCTGGACCCGTCCCTCTAGGATCCTTCCCCGCCGCTGACCGAGTAGGAGAGCGAGGCCGTCGGGTTGCTCATCAGGTAGACGCGGTTGATGGTGTTGGCGATCAGCGGGATCTGCAGGGTGCC
>NZ_JBHWGV010000241.1:0-4585 GCF_042732955.1 Kitasatospora sp. NPDC059747
CTGCCGGCCTGGGCGCTGGCCTCGGCGGCACTGGCCGCGTCGCGCGCGGCACGGGCGGCGGCGGCACCGGAGCGCCCGGCGTCGGCGCTCGCGCTGGCCGCCGCGGAGGCGGCGCCGGCGGCGTCCCGGGCACCCTTGGCGGCGTCACGGGCCTGCTGGGCGGCGGCGCTGGCGGCACCGGCCTCGTTCCGGTTGCCCGCGGCAGACGCGGCGGCCCGGTACGCCCTGGAGGCGGCCTGCTCGGCCGCGGCCGCGGCCGAGGCGGCCGACTGCGCGGCAGAGGCGGCCGTGCGCGCGGCGGCGACGGCTGCGTTCGAGGCGGAGATCGCCGTCTCCGCGGAAGCGGCCGCGCCCTCGGCGGCCTGCGCGGCGCTGTTGGCCGCCGCGCCCGCCTTGTTGACGTCGTCCTTGGCGGCGGCGGCCTCGGCAGCGGCCCGCTGAGCGGCGTCCTTCGCCGTGCGCGCGGCGTCCTCGGCCCGGGCGCCGGCCTGCTTGGCTTTCTCGGTCTCGTTCTTGGCGCGCTGGCCGGCCTCCTTGGCCGCCTGGGCGAGCTGGGTGATCGAGAGCGTCTCCTGGTCCCGGGTCCGGGCCAGGTACTGGCCCTTCTCCAGGAACGCGCGGACGTCCTGGGCCGTCCCGGCGAGCGCCCGCTGCGCCTGCTTGGTGTACTCGGGCCCGGGGTTCTGGCCGAGCGCGGCGAAGATGGCGAACCGGTCGTCCTCCTCCTGCGCCTTGGCCTGACCCGTGGTCAGGAAGTCTTCCAGCGCCTTCTGGCTGCCGTCGTTCAGCGCCTTGGCGGCGGCCGCCTGGACACCCGCCTCACTGTTGTTCAGCACGTAGAAGACCGCCGCCCGGCGGTCTTCGTTCATCGGCTTCTGCCAGCCCGACGTGACGAACGCGTGGACGTCCGCGTCGGTACCGTTCAGCGCCTTCGTGGCGGCCTCGCGTACGCCCACACCGGTGTCGCTGAGCATCTTCAGGACGGCGAAGCGCTCGTCCTCGGCGGAAGCCCGGGCCAGGGTCTCGCCGAGGAACTTGGTGAGGTCCGCATCGGAACCGACCAGCGCCTTCGCGGCGGCGTCCTTGGTCGAGACGCCGCCCAACTCCCAGGCCTCGACGACCTTGCCGCGGACGTCAGCCGGCAGCGGCGCCGGCCCGACATCGGACGGCAGGGCCTGGGCGGTGGTCGTACCGGCCACGGTGGCGGCAAGAGTGAGTGCTATCAGAGTAGAAAGTTTCTTGCGGACCCGCCGCTCCTGCGGCAATCCTGTCCGATTTGTCGTGTAGGTCATGACCCCTCACGTTTTCCCCCTGGCCCGTCAGGGCCCCTTTGCAGCAGGACAGTTGTCCCGGCACCGCGAGGAGCATAGTTGTACACTGACCAAATTTCGAACATCTTTTCAGATTGTCTGATTGTGCACGCACTGGCTTGATCTCTGCACTGCCGAGTCTTGGTCATCGCAAAACGGACAGCGGAGATTGATGGGGCATCATCTGGCGGATGCCCCATCAGACGCATCGTCAGGCCGGGACCCCGCGGGCCCGAACACCACCCGGCCGGACGTGTTGCCGCCCACCGCCGCGCCCGGCCAGGGGCCGCCGACCGCCTCCTGACCGTCCTTGTCCTCCCGGTCGTCAGGAGGTGCCTGGCCGAAGCGCGGTCAGGAGAAGGACCTTTGCAGGTACCTGACGGTGGACGTCGCGATCAGCCAGGCCGGGACGGCGAGGCCCGGAGTTCCCGCCCAGCCGTCCATCGGATCCCCACCCGCCCTGCCGCGTCCCCGAGGTGCAGCACACCGCCCACGCGCCGGCCGACCGGGTCCCGTGCCTACGGCCGCAGGCCGCGCATCAGGTTGGAGACGAGCTCCGCCGACTTCCTGCACGGCACCGTCATCCGGCCGGGCGGAAGGTGCGGCGGTAGGCCTGCGGGCCGACGCCGACGGCCGCGCGCAGGTGGTGGCGCAGCGAGGCCCCGGTGCCCAGGCCTGCGCGGCGGGCCACCAGGTCGACCGGCCAGTCGGTGCTTTCGAGGAGGTGGCGGGCTAGGTCGACGCGCTGGCGGGTGAGCCACTGGACGGGCGTGGTGCCGGTCTCCTCGCGGAAGCGGCGGGAGAAGGTCCGCACGCTGGTGTGGGCGTGTGCGGCGAGTTGGGCGACGGTGAGCGGGTCGGCGAGCCGTTCCACGGCCCAGGCCTGCGTGGCGGCGGTGCCCGTGCCGGTCGGTTCGGGGACGGGGCGCCGGATGTACTGGGCCTGGCCGCCGTCGCGCCAGGGCGGCACGACGCAGGAACGGGCGACGTCGTTGGCGATCCGGCTGCCGTGGTCGCGCCGGACGAGGTGCAGGCAGAGGTCGATGCCGGCGGCCACCCCGGCGGAGGTCAGGACGTCCCCGTCGTCCACGTACAGGACGTCGGGGTCCACGCGGGTGGTGGTGAACAGCCGCTGCAGCCGGTCGGCCTCGCGCCAGTGGGTGGTGGCGGGCCGGTGGTCGAGCAGTCCGGCCGCGGCCAGCAGGTAGCTCGCGGTACAGATGGCGACGATGCGGGTGCCGGGGCGGATCGCGGCGAGGGCCGCGCGCAGGTGGTCGGGCAGCCGGCCGTGTTCCCGCAGCTCGGCGAGGCACTGCGCGGGCGGGATGACGACGGTGTCGACGGCGGCGAGCAGGGTGGCGTCCCGGGAGACCGCGAGGTCGAAGTCGGCGCCCGTGCGGACCGGCCCGCCGTCGAGGCCGCACGTGGTCACGGTGTAGAGCGGGTTCCCCGACTCATCGCGGGCGGCGCCGAAGATCCGGGCGGGGATGCCGAGTTCGAAGGGGTGGACGCCGTCCAGGGCCAAAACGCCGACGTGGTGCATGGCCGGATCCTTTCACCACGTGGCCGTCGCGCCACCACCAGGGGCGGCCCGGCCCGGGCACTCTGACGGAGCGCCCGGACGAGCGGGCGGCGACCCCGGACGAACGGGCGGCGAGGCGGCGGGCCTCGCCCGACGGAACCCCGGCCGATCCCTCGACGCGACCCCGGCCGATCCCTCGACGCAACCCCGGCCGATCAACAGAAAGCAGGCACAGCACCATGCCCCTCCCCACCACCATGCGCGCCGTCTCCCAGGACACCGCCGGCGGGCCGGACGTCCTGCGGCTCGTCGAGACCGCCCGCCCCGAGCCGGCCCGCGGCGAGGTCCTGGTCCGGGTGCACGCGGCCGGGGTGAACCCGGCGGACTGGAAGACCCGCGAATGGGGCCTGCTCTCGACCGGCGTCAAGCCGCCGTTCACCCTCGGCTGGGACGTCTCCGGCGTGGTGGCGAGGGTCGGCGCCGGCGTCACCCTCTTCCGGCCCGGCGACGAGGTGTACGGGATGCCGCGCTTCCCCGACCCGGCTGGCGCCTACGCCGAGTACGTCACCGCACCGGCCCGGCACTTCGCACGCCGGCCCGCGAACCTGACCCACGTCGAGGCGGGCTCTCTGCCGTTGGCGGCGCTCACCGCCTGGCAGGCGCTGGTCGACACCGCCGCCGTCCGGCCCGGCCAGCGGGTGCTGGTCCACGCGGCGGCCGGCGGGGTCGGTCACCTGGCGGTCCAGATCGCCAAGGCGCTGGGCGCGTACGTGATCGGCACCGCGAGCGGCTCCAAGCACGGACTGCTGCGCTCCCTGGGCGTGGACGAACCGGTCGACTACCGCGCCGGGGACATCGCGGAGACCGTCCGTGACGTAGATGTCGTGCTGGATCCCCTCGGTGGCGGGAGCCCCGCCCGGTCCCTGCGGTCCGTGCGCCGGGGCGGCACCCTGGTGTCGCTCCTCCCACCGGACGCGGCCTTCCCCCGGGCCGAGGCCGAGGCGGCCGGCGTCCGGGCGGACTTCATGCTCGTCGAGCCCGACCACCTGGGCCTGCGGGAGATCACCCGCCTGGTCGAGGACGGCCGCCTGCGGGTGGTCGTCGACACCGTCCTGCCACTGGAGCGGGCCGCCGAGGCGCACCGCCTGGGCGAACTGGGCCGTACCACCGGGAAGATCGTGCTCGCGGTGACCGACCGCGAGTGACCCGGGTGGGGAACCCGCCGGCAGCGGCGGCCGTGCCCGGCCGCGCGTGAAGAGCACCGGCGTATCCGGCGGCCGCCTCACCCTGCCGGTACCTCACGTTCGGCGCTGCCGGACGGTGGCCCGGCCGGCCCGGCGCCGAAACACGGGGGCCACGGCCCGGTTCCGCCGTGGCCCCGGACCCGGTCGTCGTCCTCTTCGTCCCGAAGGGCACGCCCTGAGCACGCCCGGCCGGCGTCGGGCCTCATGACGTCCGTCATCTCTCCTTGCTGACACATCGCCGCCACCTGCGGCCGAACCGGCGTGCGAAACTGATGATCATGACCGGGGCGGGCACGTCCCAGCGGGGAACGACACCACGGGGGACACCGTGACTCCTCCTCCGGCTGAAGCCGGGGGCTTCTCGCTAACCCTTCCGGGCGTCGCGACGGGCCAGCCCGGCCCGTAGAACGTTGATGGCTCCCACCGTGTCGGCGTGCGCCGTGTGGCCGCAGGCGACGCAGTGGAACTTTTCCCGTGTGGGCCGGTTCTCCGGCGCGATGTGCCCGCAG
>NZ_JBHWGV010000242.1:0-4343 GCF_042732955.1 Kitasatospora sp. NPDC059747
GACCCGGCGCTGGCCACCGTCCTGGGCGCCGCCCTGGTGGCGGCCGGGCTCGTCGACCCGGCCGACCGGTACCCGTACGAGGTGCTGATCGGCGCCCGGCGGGTCCACCGCGGGCGGCTCGCCGAGACCGAGCTGACGCTGTGCGGGCCGGGCTGCCTGGTGCCGGGCGGCGCCACCGTCTTCGCCGAGCGGGCCGGGCGCCGGGTCGCTGTCGGGGGCGCCGGCGAGCGGCCGCGCGAGGCCGAGGTGCGGGTCCGGGACGGGGCCGGCGGGCCCGCCGTCCGGGTCGGGGCGGTCACCCTGCCGGCGAGCCGGGCGGGCGAACGCTTCCACATCGGGATCGCGATGGCGGCGGCCGGCCCGACCCGGCTCGTGCTGCGGCCCGCGGGCGGCTCCGGCGAGCCGCACGAGTACCCGCTCGGCGAACTGCCGGGCGTCCTTGAGGGAGACCACCGATGAATCCGTCGCGCACGGCCCGGCCGCCGGCCGCGCTCCTGCTGCCCATCCTCCTGCTGGCCATCCTCCTGCCGGGCCTGCTCCGGCCCGGTGCCGCGCACGCGGCCGACCCGAACCGGCCCACGCGCGCCGAGGTCTACCAGGCCCTCGGTCTCGAACACCAGCCCGCCGACTACGTCGTCCTCGTCGACACGTCCCCGTCGATGACGCAGCAGGGCCGCTACGGGACGGTCCGCCAGACGCTCCAGACCTTCCTCTCGGGGCTCACCGGCGCGGACCACGTCGCCCTGTACACCTTCGACACCACCGTCGTCGCCCGCTACATCGGCGCCGCCGGGAACCCGACGGACATCCTGTCCCGCCTGCCCGCCGCCCCGAGTGCCAACGGCGACACCGACATCGGCGCGGCCCTCAACGCCGCGCTCGGCGAGCTGGAGCGCAGCGACGCCCTGCCGATCGCCTCCGTGGTGCTGATGACGGACGGCGAGAACGCCCCGGCGGCCGGCAGTGCCTACCCCGTCGCCGCCACCTCCACCTGGACGGCCGCCCTGCACGCGCGCGCCGCCAAGCTCGCCGGGCACACCGACCTCGTCGGCTACGCCCTGCCCCTGGCGACGGGCGCGACCGGCGCGGAGCTGCTGCGCCAGGTCGTCGCCGACACCCGGGAGCTCGTGCCCGGCAGCATCCAGGACCTCGGCTCCTACCTCCAGCGCGCGGGCGAGGACACCCGCCTCCGGCAGGCCCGCGCGATGCTCGCGCCGGACCACGGACAGGGCGTCACCGTGTCCTGGTCGGGGCCGCCGACGCTCGACCTGGGCAAGGGCGAGGCGACGGGCACGCTCTCGTTCACCTCGCACGCCGCCCGCCTGCCCCTCTCGGTCGACGGCATCGCCGTGTCCGTCGCCGGCCACCCCTTCGAGGTGTCGGGGCTGCCGTCCTCGCTGATCCTCTCCCCCCGCTCCACCCAGGACATCCCGGTGCGGATCACCGGCCGGCTCGACGGCGGACTGCTGACCCCGCAGCACGTGGAGCACACGAGCTCCACCCTGAAGGTCACGGGGACGGTCGGCTCGCCGTGGCAGCCCGCCCTCGCGCCGGACCTCCAGCTCGACATCCCGCCGGCGCTCCAGCCGGCCGGGCTCCCGGTGGACGTCTCCGGGCAGGTCGGCTCGGCGGCGACCCTGCCGCTCCTGATCGGCCTGCCGCTGCTGGTCCTGCTGGTGCTCGTCCTCGCGTGGCTGCGGGTGTACCGGCCCGCGCTGAACGGCGTGCTGCTCATCGAGCCGGCCTTCGGCGAGCAGATCCCCGAACACGTCCCGCTCACCGGCCGCCGGGTGCAGCTCCGCCCGGTGCTGGGCGGGGCCGGGCGGGTGCGCGGCCGGCGCCGGGTGTCGGAGCGCGGCGCCCGGATCGACCTGCGCATCCGCTACAGTCCGGACGGCTCGCAGGCCCGCGCGAGCTCCGTCACCTGCGCACCCGGCAGCCGGGTGGTGGCCGCGGGCACGGCGTTCGTCTACCAGCCGGTGCCGGCCGAACCGCCGGGGCGGCCGTCGTGACCGCCACTGCGGTGAACGTCGCCGCGACGCACGTCGGCACCCGGGCGCTCGGCCCGGGGCTGCGCTCGGTCGTGTGGGTGCAGGGCTGCCCGTTCACGTGCCGCGGCTGCATGTCCCCGGACTGGATCCCGGACCGGCCCGCCCGGCTCGTCAGCCCGGAGGCCCTCGCCACCGAGTTGCTCGCGAACGAGCGGGTCACCGGCCTGACGCTCTCCGGCGGCGAGCCGATGGCCCAGGCCACCGCCCTGGCCGAGACCGTCGAACTGGCGCGCGCCCGGCGGGACGTCTCCGTCCTCTGCTTCACCGGCCACCGCCTGGAACGCCTCCGCGAGCACCCGCCGCACCCGGACGTCCCCCGCCTGCTCGCCCTCGTCGACGTGCTCGTGGACGGCCTCTACGTGGCCGGGCACAACACCGGACGCGGCCTGCGCGGCAGCACCAACCAACGGGTGCACCGGCTCAGCAGCCGTTCCCGGGCCGAGGACCACGACTACGAGAACGGCCCGCGCAGCGCCGAGATCGCCCTCGACGGGCCCGAGGCCCTGCTCGTCGGCGTGCCGCCCACGGGCCTCCTGGAGGCCTTCGACACGGCCGTCACCACCGTACGGAACCGGATCGCGCAAGCAGACCCAGGGAGGGCACGATGAGCGGCCGCAAGCAGATCCAGGTGGACGAGTCCCAGTGGTACCGCCTGCTGAAGAGCGCCGACGAGCTGAAGACGGTCCGCCGGGACCTCCCCAAGCTCATCCAGGGCGTGCGCGAGCAGGCCCGCGCCGACATGGCCGGCGAGTTCGAGGCCGTGCGGCGCCGCCAGCAGCAGAGCGAGGAGGCCGTCCGCCGGCTCAGCGACCAGAACCGCGCGCTGGAGGAGGAGACCAACCGACGGCTCCACCAGCAGGCCGCCGACCTCCACCAGCGGCTGACCCATACGGCCGGAGAGCTGCGCGCCGAGACGCGCACGCAACTCGACGAGCAGCGGCGGAAGTTCGAGACCGATCTCGCCGAGGAACGCCGCGAGCGCCGCGCCGAGATCGCCGGACTCACCGCCGACGTCAAGGAGTTGCAGCACGACCGCACCAGGGCCGAACAGCTCTCCGCCACCTGGCTCGCCGACGCCGGCTCCATGGCCGATCTCATCGCCGACACCCTCCCTCACGAGCGCTACGCCCCGGGCGAGTTGGACGCCGTCCGACTGCGCCTCGGCCAGGCGCGCGGCAACCACGACCTCGGCCGCTACGACGCCGCGCTCGCGGTGGCCCAGGAGGGCTACTACACCCTCAGCGAGCTCCGCGTCCGCATCGAGCAGGCCGAACTGCTGCGCCGGTCCTGGCAGTCCGCGGCCGTCCAGGCGGTGCTGCTGGTCGAGCAGCAGGTGCGGCGCAGCGCGCAGCTGCCGGTCGTCGGACCGGATCAGCGGGAGATCCCCGGCTACTCGCTCGACGTCGACTTCTGGTCGGCCGGCGCCCTGGACGAACTCCGCGACCACCTCGACGAGTTGCTGGCGCGCTCGCGCGACGAGGCCACCACGGCCGAGGAGCTGGAGCGCATCTGCCGGGAGGAGGCGCCGGCCCTGGAGGCGCAACTGGCCGACACCGTGCGGCAGGCGCGCCTGTGCCAGCTCGCCTCGCAGATCCGCGTCAACCTCGCCGACGAGGTGGTCCAGGCGCTGGCCGAGACCGCGTTCTACGCCTACGTCGAGGACGACTTCGTCGGCTCCGACCAGCGCGGCGCCCACATCACCCGGCTCCGGCACGAGACCGGCAGCGAGATCGTCATCGACATCGACACCGCCGACCCGGCCTCCGGCCGCAACGTGATCCGGGTGATCTCCTCCGACCGCGACACCGAGGCGGAGGCCGACCAGCGCGCCCGCGCCGAGGCGGTGCGGCGGATGCTGGAGGCCGGCGGCCACCAGGCGCACGCCCCCGTCCCGATGCCGCGCCTCGAACCCGGCACCCCCGACCTCAGGACCGACGACCCCCGCTACGACCTGCGGCCCAAGCCCCAGGGCGAGGGCGCATGACCACACTCGCGCGCGGCGAACGCTTCCGCGACCTGCGCCTGAGCACCGACGAGCCCTTCACCGTCCTGTACGGCCCCGGCGTGGACGACGTCTTCGTCGACCCGGACTACCGGGTGCGCACCCTGGAGGAGACCCTCTGGGAGCTGCTCCACGCCGAGGGCTACCAGCGCATCGTCTACTCCTCGCTCAGCCGCCCGCTGTACTTCCGTGACCCGGAGTCGCGGCGGCTGAGCCGGCCGGGCGGGGAGCCCGCGCCCCCGCGGCCGCCCCGCGCCGGGCGGCGGCTGGGCGGGGCCCGTCGCTATTAC
>NZ_JBHWGV010000243.1:0-4296 GCF_042732955.1 Kitasatospora sp. NPDC059747
ACAGCGCCGATGGTACTGCAGGGGGGACCCTGTGGGAGAGTAGGACGCCGCCGAACAATCATTCCAAAAAGACCCACTCCCGATCGGGAGTGGGTCTTTTTGCGTTTCCGGTGATTTTCCGGAGAGGCTCAGTTGTCGTCCTCGCTGTCCTGGCCGTCCTGGCCGTCCGGGGCCTGCGGGTTCACCTGGGCGTTCGCCGACGGTTGGGCTTGTGCCGGCGCCTGGGTTGGTGCCTGAGCCGGGGCCTGAGCTTGGGCCGGCGCCTGTGCCTGGGCCGTGGCCTGGGTGGGCGCCGCGGGCGCGGACGGCGCGGCCGTGCCCCACTTCGGCCGGCTGAGCCATTGACCGGCGCTGTTGGTGAGCCGGGCGACCCCGGTACCGTCCGGCTGCATGCTGTAGAGGTCGGCGGTCGCGCCTGCGGGGGCCTGGGCGAAGACGATCGACCGGCCGTCGGGTGCGTAGGAGGCGGCGCCGTAGTAGGCGTCGGAAGGGGCGGGAGTGAGGGCGGCGATGGCGCTCCCGTCGGGGTGGACGGTGTAGATGCCGCCGCCGGGCGCGTTCTCGGGGCCGGCCGGGTAGGTGGTGAAGAGGATCTGGCTGCCGTCCGGGGACCAGCTCGCGCGGTCGCCGGCGCGGAGCTCCCAGGGGGTGAGCTGACGCAGGCCCGTCCCGTCGGTGTTCACGACGTACACGGCCCGGGAGTTGGCGGGCTGTCCGCTCGCGCCGGTGCGGTACTCGAAGGCGAGGCGCTTGCCGTCGGGGGACCAGCTGGGGTTCCCGACCTCGCCGGAGTACGGCTTGTCGTTGGTGAGGAAGGTGAGGCGCTGGACGTTGGTGCCGTCCGGGGCCATCAGGTAGAGGTCGGAGTACTGGATCTGGGTGGTGTTGTTGCCGGCCGGGTTGACGGCGCCCCAGGAGCGGCTGAACGCGAGCTGCGTGCCGTCGGGGGAGTAGGCGGGGGCGCGTTCGTCCTCGTTGCTGCAGTCGGCGGTGCCGTTCTCGCAGAGCTGGCCGATCTGGTGCTCGCCGTCGCCGCTCGCGGCGACCGTCCAGAGCCGGGCGGTGCCCGTCTGCGGGTCGGTGCGGTCGAAGGTGATGGTGCTGCCGTCGGGGGACCAGTCGGGACGGTCGTCGCGGGCGCGGGCGGGCGGCTGGGTGACCTGGTGTTCGCCGCTCCCGTCGGGGCCGACGGTGACGATGGCGCTGGTGGTGCGGCCGGGGTCGACGAACGCCCGGCCGGCGATCAGGCCGTTGTGCGCCGCCACCGCGGCGGCGCCGGTGGCACCGGCCGCGGCGCCGACGACGCCGGGGGTGGGGGAGGCGGTCGTCGGCTCGGGCGTGGCGGTGGGGCTCTCGGGCCGGATCTCGGAGAGCGGGATCTCGCCGGGCTCGGCTCCGCAGCCGGCGAGCAGGGTGCCCAGCAGCAGAAGGCCCGCACCGGCGCTTGCGCGGGTGCGGGCCCTGGTCGTGGCTGACTGCCCTGTGCCGGTCATCCGCGTCATCTCCGTCTCCGGCCTCGCGGCCGCTCCGACTCTCGCTCCGTCGCCGATTCAGGACGAAGGCCCCCGAACGGGTCTGTCACTGTGTCAGACGGGAGGTGTCGGCGGCCGGGCGACACGCGTCGGAGCGCGTTCGCTCGGCCACACGGAGTAATGGCGGAGTGGGGGCGGCAGGCAGGGGAGGCGACGGACCCGGGCGGTGAAGGGCCGGGACCGGTCGGCGGGCTCAGCCCTTGGCGGCGCGGCGCTCGGCCTTGGCGAGGGCCTCCGCCTCGTCCTCGGCCTCGGCGACCTCCAGGGTGGGCGCGGTGCCGCCCAGCTGGGCCGGCAGCCACCAGGTGTCGTTCGGGCCGGAGGGCTTGCCGGGGTACTCGCGCTGGGCGCGGTCGAGCATCTCGCTCATCGCGGCGCGCAGTCTCCGGGTGACCATGACCGGCTTGTCGCCGGCGGTGAGGTGGATCGGCTCGCCGATCATGATGGTGACGGGGACGTGCCGCTTGGTCAGGGTCTTCGGGCGGCCCTTGGTCCAGAGCTGCTGGGTGCCCCACAGGACGACGGGCAGCAGCGGGGTGCCGGAGTCGGCGGCCATGCGGGCGGCGCCGGTCTTGAACTTCTTCAGCATGAACGAGCGGCTGATGGTCGCCTCGGGGAACACCCCGACGACCTCGCCGGCCTTGAGGGCGCGCACCGCGGCCTCGTACGCGGGCTGGCCGTCGGTCCGGTCGACCGGGATGTGCTTCATGCCGCGCATCAGCGGGCCGGAGACGCCGTGCTTGAAGACGTCGTCCTTGGCCATGAAGCGGGTCTTGCGCTTGCCGCCGCGGTAGGCGCCGAGGCCGGCGAAGAGGAAGTCGAGGTAGCTGATGTGGTTGCTGACCAGCACGGCTCCGCCCTTGGCGGGGATGTGCTCGGCACCCACGATCTTGATGCGCACGTCGAGCGCGCGGAAGGCGGTGAGTGCGGCGCCGATCACCGGCGGGTAGACGAACTCTGCCACGGTCAGTCCTGACTTCCACGGGCCGGGGCCCGGTACGGCGGGGACCCGCGCCGTTGCGCGGGGGCCGACCGGAGCACGGCACGCCGCGGCGGTCACGGGTGATACACGGAGATGATCCCCCGAACGAGTGCCTGCTGTCACCTGAGGCGTGCCGTCAAGCGGATATTCGCCGTGTGATATCGGTGATGAATCGAGGTGGGAACTTTTCCCGGTCGGGTCAGGCCACGACGTCGGGGCGGCCCTGGGCGCGGCGGATCAGCAGGTACATCTCGCAGCCGAGGCAGTAGCCGAACGCGGCGTTGAGGAAGGTCGCGGCCAGGGCGAACGCGGTGGTGAGCAGGCCGAGCCAGGGGACGGCGCTGAGGAAGCCGAGGCTGCCGACGGCGGCGAAGACCAGACCCACGCCCTGGGCGAAGCGCGGCGGGCGCTCGTCCTCGGTCGCGGTGGGCGGCGCCAGGTGGGGGCGGACGAAGGTGCGGTAGAGCCAGCCGTAGGGGGACAGACGCAGGCCGCCGAACGCGGGGAGTGCGAAGACGGCGGCCTGGAGGGCGAGGAGCGAGCCGCTGCCGGTGATCAGCACGGCGGCGAGGACGATCGCGCTGAGCGCGGCGGAGAAGCGGGGGCCGCGGGGGTCTATCTGCACAGGGGCTCCGGGAGGGTCGCGACGGGCGGCGGCGGGGGGCGCGTGCGGGCGGCGCGTCAGCGACGGTGACAGCGGGAGGCGGTGGCCCGGCCCAGGGCGACGTGGCGGCGGGAGGTCGGTATCGGCGGCTGCGAAGGGCGGTCGGAATCCACTCGCCGATGCTACGCGGGCCGAGCGTCGGCGGGCGACCTGTCTATGACAATCCGCTTTTGGGATGAGCATGAGACTGCCGCAGACTGGGGGCGGGCGGGTCCTTTGGCTGTGCGTCACCGGGTTGCCGGTGGCGGCGGTGGGGCGCGAGCTGCTGCTGGTGAAGGTGCGACGGGAGGTCGAAGGTGTCCACCGAGAACGGGACGGTCCGGCTGTCGGAGGCGGAGCTGGGCGGGGCGCTGGGGGAGCGGGCAACGCTCGTCCAGTTCTCGACGGCGTTCTGCCAGCCCTGCCGGGCGACCCGGCGGGTGCTCGCGGAGGTGGCCGGCATGGTCGACGGCGTCGCGCACGTCGAGGTGGACGCGGAGGAACGGCTGGAGCTGGTGCGCCGGCTGGAGATCTTGCGGACGCCGACCGTGCTCGTCCTGGACGCCGGTGGGCGCGTGGTGCGACGGGCGGCCGGGATGCCGCGCAAGGCGGACGTGATCGCGGCGCTCGGGCGGGCGGTCTGAGCACGTGACGGCGAACAGATGACAGATAACAGATGACGAAATCTGTTATCTGTCACCTGTCATCTGTTCGCCGTCATCGGTTCGTCGTCGGCGCCGGGAATCCCGCCGCGGATGTGCCGCCCCGTCGGGTGGTGTCGGGGGTGGGCTGGGGCAGGATGGGCGCAGGCGGTGGTGCAGCCCTTCCGGCGTAAGCTACTGGCCAGTAGTGACCACTGGGCTACCGGCGAGTATGCTGCCAGGAAGTTCCGGACCGGCACGGGAAATCCGCTGCCCGGAGCAGGTGCGAACCATGTTCGCACCGGCTTGCACAGCCGCAGCCGCCGGACGAGACCAGTACAGGAGACAGGCCGTGAGCTTGAGGATCGTTGTCTGTGTGAAGCACGTGCCGGACGCGACGGGCGACCGTCGTTTCGCGGACGACCACACCACCGACCGGGAGGGCGTGGACGGCCTCCTGTCGGAGCTGGACGAGTACGGCGTGGAGCAGGCGCTGCG
>NZ_JBHWGV010000244.1:0-4280 GCF_042732955.1 Kitasatospora sp. NPDC059747
ACCGCACTCGCCACCACCCACACCCACGGCCACACCCCCACCCCACCCACCACCACCCACACCCACCCCAACCTCCCCACCTACCCCTTCCAACGCGAGCAGTTCTGGCTCCTGCCGACCGCCCCGCCGGCCGGTCCCGAGGGCCTCGGGCTCGGCGCCACCGACCACCCGCTGCTCGGCGCGACCGTCGAACTCGCCTCCGACGGCGGCCTGCTGTTCACCGGCCGGCTGTCGCTCGACACCCACCCCTGGCTCGCCGACCACGAGATCCTCGGCCGCCCGATCCTGCCCGGCACCGCGTTCGTCGACCTCGCCCTGGCGGCGGGCGAGCGTTCGGGCACCCCCCGACTGGACGAGCTGACCCTGGAGGCGCCGCTCGCCCTGCCCGCCACCGGCCCGCTGGTGCTCCAGCTGACCGTCGGCGCGGCCGACCCGGACAGCGGAGCCCGCACGCTCGCCGTCCACTCGCGCCCCGGCGACGCCGACGAGTGGACCCGGCACGCGGTGGGGCTGCTGACCCCGGCCGGGCGGCCGGCCGCCGCCGCGCCGACGACCTGGCCGCCGGCCGGCGCCGATGCCCTCGACACCGTGACGCTGTACGGGCGCCTGGCCGAACTCGGCTACGCGTACGGACCGGCGTTCCGGGCCGTACGGGCGGCCTGGCGGCGCGGTGACGAGCTCTTCGCCGAACTCTCGCTGCCCGAGGACGTACGGGGCGACGCGGGCGGCTTCCCCCTGCACCCGGCCCTCCTGGACGCCGCACTGCACCCGCTGGTGGCCGGCGAGGCGGAGGACGCCGACGGACTGCCGCTGCCCTTCTCGTGGTCCGGCGTGGAACTGCACGCGGCAGGTGCCGCCGAGCTGCGGGTCGTCTGGTCCGGCCGGTCGCTCAGCGCCGCCGATCCGGCCGGGCAGCCGGTCGTGACCGTCGAGGAGCTCGCCCTGCTCCCCGTCCGGCGCGAGCAGTTGGACGAGCCCGACGGCCGGACGCGGGACCTCCACCGGATCGACTGGCGGCCCACGGCGACGCCGGGCCCGTCGGGGCGGCCGTCGGTGACCCTCGTCGACGGGCCCCGCGAACTCCGGGACCTCGGCGCGCTCCGCGGGACCGACGGGGACGACGGGACCGCCCCGGTGCCCGACGTGGTCGCGGCGACCGTGCCGAGCGGCCGGCCCGCCGTGGCCCACGCACTGGACCTGGCGCACGCCTGGCTGGCCGACGACCGGTTCGCCGGCTCCCGGCTCCTCCTGCTCACCCGGGGCGCCGTCGCCGCCACCGCGACGGACGACGTTCCCGACCCCTGGTCCGCCGCCGCCTGGGGCCTCCTCCGCTCGGCCCAGACCGAACACCCCGACCGCTTCGCCGTCATCGACCTGGACGACGCCGCCGCCGACCTTCCCGCCCTCGCGGCCGCCTCGATCCAGCCCCAACTGGCCCTGCGCGACGGGACGTTGTTCGCGCCCCTCCTCACCCGCGCCGACATCGCACCGGGCGACGCCGCACCCGCCGGGCTCGCCGAACGCACCGTGCTGGTCACCGGCGGAACCGGCGCCCTGGGCCGTGTGCTCGTCCGTCACCTCGTGCGGCAGCACGGGGCACGGCACCTGCTGCTCCTCAGCCGCCGCGGCGAACGGGCGCCCGGCGCCCAGGACCTCCTCCGCGAACTGGCCGGATCCGGCGCGGAGGTGCGCTTCGCGGCGTGCGACGCGGCCGACCGGGACGCCCTGGCCGACGTCCTGGACACGATCCCGGCGGACCGCCCGCTGGGCGCGGTCTTCCACCTCGCCGGAGCGCTCGACGACGGCGTGCTGACCGACCTCACCCCGCAGCGGCTGGACACCGTCCTGCGCCCCAAGGCCGACGCCGCGTTCAACCTGCACGAGCTCACCACGACCGCGGACCTCTCCGCCTTCGTGCTCTTCTCCTCCGTCACCGGGGTCACCGGTACCGCGGGCCAGGCCAACTACGCCGCCGCCAACGCCTACCTGGACGCCCTCGCCGAGCACCGCCACGCCCACGGCCTGCCCGCCACCTCGCTCGCCTGGGGCCTGTGGGAGGAACAGGACGGGATGGCCGGCGCCCTCGGCACGGCCGGCCTGCTGCGCTGGGCACGTTCGGGACTCCCCGCGCTCACCACCGAGCACGGCCTCGCGCTCCTGGACGCGGCCCTGCGCTCACCCGCCGCGGCACTCGTCCCGGTCCGGCTCGACCTCACCGCGCTGCGCGCCAGGTCCACGGCCGGCCCGCTGCCGGCTCCGCTGCGCGGCCTGGTGCGGCCTCCGCGCCGACGGGCCGGTGCCGGCGCCTCCGCCACCGCCGGCTCCACCGGCTCCTGGGCGGAGCGCACCGCCTCCCTGCCCACGCCGGAACGGGCGGACGCCGTGGGCGAGTTGGTTCGGACGACGGTCGCCACCGTGCTGGGTCACGCCTCTCCGGCGACCATCGACGCCGACCGTGCCTTCAAGGACCTCGGCTTCGACTCCCTCACCGGCGTGGACCTGCGCAACCGGCTGGCCACCACCACCGGCCTGCGGCTGTCCACGACCCTGGTCTTCGACCACCCGACGCCGGCCGCGCTCGTCGCCCACGTGCTCTCGCTACTGCCCGGCGGTCTCGCGGACCGCGCCGCCCCGGCCCCGCAGGCACGCACCGTGGTCGACGACGACCCGATCGCGATCGTCGGCATGGCCTGCCGCTACCCGGGCGGCGTCGCCTCCCCCGAGGACCTCTGGCGGCTCGTCGCCTCCGGCACCGACGCCATCGGCGACTTCCCCACCAACCGCGGCTGGGACCTCTCCGGCCTGTACGACCCCGACCCGGACCACCCCGGCACGTCCTACACCCACAAGGGCGGATTCCTGTACGGAGCCGACGAGTTCGACGCCGAGTTCTTCGGGATCAGCCCGCGCGAGGCGACCAGCATGGACCCGCAGCAGCGGCTGCTGCTGGAAACGGCCTGGGAGACCTTCGAGCAGGCCGGGATCGAACCGGGCACCGTCCGGGGCAGCCGGTCCGGAGTCTTCGTCGGCGTCATGTACAACGACTACGGCTCGCGACTGCCCAAGGCCCCGGCCGAGTTGGAGGGCTACCTGCTCACCGGCAACACCTCCAGCGTCGTGTCGGGCCGCCTCGCCTACACGTTCGGGCTGGAGGGCCCGGCGGTCACCGTCGACACCGCGTGCTCCTCCTCGCTCGTCGCCCTGCACCTCGCCGCCCAGTCCCTGCGGCAGGGCGAATGCGACCTCGCACTCGTGGGCGGCGTCACGGTCATGTCGCGGCCGGACACCTTCGTCGAGTTCAGCCGGCAGCGCGGACTGTCCGCCGACGGCCGCTGCAAGCCGTTCGCCGCGGCGGCCGACGGCACCGGCTGGTCCGAAGGCGTCGGCCTCCTCCTCGTCGAACGCCTCTCCGACGCCCGCCGCAACGGCCACCACGTCCTCGCCCTCGTCCGCGGCTCCGCCATCAACCAGGACGGCGCCTCCAACGGCCTCACCGCCCCCAACGGCACAGCCCAGGAACGCGTCATCCGCCAGGCCCTCCACCAGGCCGCACTCACCCCCGCCGACATCGACGCCGTCGAGGCCCACGGCACCGGCACCCGCCTCGGCGACCCCATCGAAGCCCAGGCCATCCTCGCCACCTACGGACAGGACCGACCCACCGAATACCCCCTCCTGCTCGGCTCCCTGAAATCCAACATCGGCCACACCCAGGCCGCCGCCGGCGTCGGCGGAATCATCAAAATGATCCAGGCCATGCACCACGGCCTCCTGCCCCGCACCCTCCACATCGACGAACCCACCCCCCACGTCGACTGGACCACCGGCACCGTCGAACTCCTCACCCACGAACGGGAATGGACCCCCAACGGCCACCCCCGCCGCGCCGCCGTCTCCTCCTTCGGCATCAGCGGCACCAACGCCCACGTCATCCTCGAACAGGACCACACCGAAGACGGCGCGACCACGACGACGGAGGACCCCGGGCCCGTGCTGTGGCCGCTCTCCGCCCGCACCGCACCGGCCCTGCGTGAACAGGCCCGCCGACTCGGGGCCTTCGTGCGCGAGACCGAGGGGCAGGCCGAGGGTCAGGCCGAAGCGATCGGCGGCGCGCTCGCACGCGGCCGAGCGTCACTGGAGCACCGTGCGGCGGTGGTGGCGGCCGACCGCGACGAAGCCCTCGCAGCACTCGACGCCCTCGCCAACGACCAGGACCACCCCGCCCTCCACCGCGGCGAAACCACCACCCCCGCCCGCCTCGCCTTCCTCTTCACCGGACA
>NZ_JBHWGV010000245.1:0-4228 GCF_042732955.1 Kitasatospora sp. NPDC059747
GGTGCGGCCCGCACGGGACGCGACACGTCGTACGCCCCCCCCCGGGCCCCCCGGGGGCCGCCCCGCGGCCGCGGGCCGCGGCGGCGCGGCCGTTCTGCTGGCTACTCGGCTCCGACTCGTCGGCGCCCCGGGCTTCCCCGGCCCCTCAGCGGCCCTTGCGGGCCCGCTTGCCACCCGGTCCCTGCTCGGCGAACTCCGGCAGCCACTCCAGCATCTCCGCCCGGAACGGCGCCTTCGCCCCCAGCTGACACAGCACCCCGATCGTGCTCAACGTCACCCGGTGGATCAGCAGGTACGACGGCGGCAGGTTCAACTGCTTGCCCAGGTTGTAGGCAGGCGACCGCGGATCCGCGATCCGCGCCGCCTGCGCCCGCATCCACGCCCGCGTGAAGTGGAAGGAATCCACCGCCGCCGGCTCGATGATCGGCACCAGGTAGTCCAGCACCGCGTCCGCATCCAGCTCGATCGAGGGCTTCACGAAGCCCTCCTCCCGCAGCATCTCCAGCACACCCGCCGCATCACCGGCCAACGCCATCCGCAGCGACGCCCCGATCGGCGCCGGCAACCCACCCGGCAACCGGTCCACCGTGCCGAAGTCCAGCACCCCCAGCCGCCACCCCGACACCGGACCGTCGTCCTTCAACAACCGGAAATTGCCCGGATGCGGATCCGCGTGCAACAACCCCGTCCGCGCCGGACCGGCGAACAGGAACCGGGCCAGCAGCCGGCCCGCACGGTCCCGCTCCTCCTGGCTCCCGCCCGCGATCACCTCCGCCAGCGGCGTGCCGTCCATCCACTCCGTCACCAGCACCTGATCCGCCTGCGCCACCACACCCGGCACCACGATGTCCGGATCGCCCGCGAACACCTCGGCGTGCCGACGCTGCGCCTGCGCCTCCAGCTCGTAGTCGAGCTCCTCGGAGACCCGCTCGCGCAGCTCGGCGATCAGCGGCTTGATGTCCAGCCCCGGGATCAGCGGGCCCAGCAGCCAGGCGACGCGGCCGAGTTGCGACAGGTCCGCGAGCAGCGCGTCACCCGCGCCCGGGTACTGCACCTTGACGGCGACCCGTCGGCCGTCGTGCCAGACCGCCCGGTGCACCTGGCCGATCGAGGCGGCGGCCGCCGGCCGGTCGTCGAACTCCCGGAACAGCTCACGCCAGTTGGCCCCGAGGCGCTCGGCGAGCGCGGTGTGCACCTTGGCGGCGGGCATCGGGGGAGCGGCGTCCTGCAGCTTGGTGAGCGCCGCCCGGTACGGGCCGGCGACCTCCTCGGGCAGCGCGGCCTCGAAGACGGACAGCACCTGCCCGAACTTCATGGCCCCGCCCTTGAGTTCGCCGAGCACCTTGAACAGCTGGTCGGCGGTGGCCTGTTGCAGCTCGGCCGTCACCACCTCGGCGGACCGACCGCCGATCCGCCTGCCCAGGCCGAGCGTGGCGCGGCCGGCTATCCCCAGGGGCAGGGCGGCGAGCCGTGCCGTGCGGGTCACTGCCTTGCGCGGAAGATCGCTCACCGGGCCTCCATCCGACACACCCCCGGCCACCCGGTACCGGACGGCCGACCATCACTACGCCATTGTGCCCGCTCGCCGCCCCGCACCAGCCCGTATTTCGCGCAGGCGTGAGCGGCGCATCGGTGTCGGACCGGTGGCGTACGGGCGGCGTACCGGCGGCGGATCCGCGGATCAGCGGGGCAGGCGCAGGGCCAGGCCGTCGAGGACGACCTCCAGGCCGTAGCCGAACTTGCTGTCGCGGATGGTCACCGGGTCGGTGCCGGCGGCGGTAGCGTAGGCGTCGGCGAGGTGCTCGAAGCCGTCGGCCGCCTCCTGGGCGGCGGGCATGAGACGGGCGATGAACTCGGCCTCCGTCTGGCCGGACCGGGCCACCGTGGTGAGCCAGGCCGACTCCGTGGTGCCCATGCCGATCGTGTAGCAGACCAGGGTGTCGATCGCCCGGACCGGCTCGGGGAACCCGGCGGCGGTGAACAGGACGGTCAGCTGCTCGGCGAACGACATCAGGTTGGGGCCCAGGTAGGCGAGGCCCGCCTGGCCGAGGACGGACGACAGCCAGGGGTGGCGCAGCACCGTCGCGCGGAAGGCCTGGGCGGCGTCGGTGGCCGCGGCGCGCCAGTCGGGGCTGTCGGCGGGCGGGAGGACGATCTCGCCGAAGACCTCGTCGACCGCGAGCTCCATGAGCTCGTCCTTGGTCGCGACGTGGCGGTAGAGGGAGGTCGCGCCGGCGTTCAGGCGGGCGGCGAGTTTGCGCATGCTCAGCGCCTCGATGCCCTCGGCGTCGAGCATCACGATCGCCTCGCGGACGATCGCGTCCCGGCTGAGCGAGGGCTGGTCGGGCTCGCGCTGGCGGCGGGCCCATACGGACGGGATCGGGTTCGTGCTGGCGGCCATCGGCATCCCCTTCTGCGTACACCGTTCGCATTCAGCGTACAGCAAGCGCTAGTTGCGCACACTGTTCCTCGATGCGTACAGTGTGCGCAGCGACGGAACGCAGTGCGCACCGAAGGAACGGTGTGCGCATGGAGAGGGGAGATCTCATGCAGGCCCGCAACCCGCACCGCTGGTGGATCCTGATCGTGCTGTGCCTGAGCTCGTTGGTCCTGGTGATCGACAGCATGGCGCTGACCGTGGCCGTGCCCTCGATGACGGCGGACCTCGGCGCGAGCGCCCAGGACACCCAGTGGATCCTCGACTCCTACGTCCTGGTCTTCGCCGGGCTGCTGCTGACCTCCGGCAGCCTCGGCGACCGCTTCGGCCGACGGAAGATCATGATCATCGGCCTGCTGCTCTTCGGCGCGGCGTCCCTGGCCGCGACCTTCTGCACGAACCCCGGTGAGGTGATCGCCTCCCGCGTCGCGATGGGGGTCGGCGGCGCGCTGATCATGCCGTCGACGCTGTCGATCCTCATCACCGTCTTCGACGAGGACGAGCGCGGCAAGGCGATGGCGGCCTGGGGGTCGGTGGCGATGCTCGGCCTCGTCGGCAGCCCGGTCCTCGGCGGCGTGCTGATCGACCACTTCTCGTGGCACTCGATCTTCTTCCTCAACGTCCCGGTCGTCGCCCTCGCGATCCTCGCCGGTCTCGTGCTGATGCCGGAGTCCAAGGGGCCGTGGCAGAAGCCGGACCCGCTCGGCGCGGTGCTGTCCGCGGTCGGCATGACGGCGCTGATCTGGTGGATCATCGAGATCCCGCAGCACGGTGCCTTCGGCGGCCGGTCGCTGGTCACCCTGGGTGTGGCGGTGGTGGCGCTCGTCGGGTTCGTGGTCTGGGAGAACGTCACCGACGCGCCGATGGTGCCGCTGGTCCTCTTCGGGCACCGCGACTTCAGCGGCGGCTCGCTCTCGCTGACGCTCGTCCAGATCGGCAACGGCGGGCTGCTGCTGGTCCTCACCCAGTACCTGCAGTTCGTGCTGGGCTACTCGCCGGTCAAGGCGGGGCTCGCGTTCATGCCGCTCGCCGTCGCCGCGCTGATCGGCAACGGGGCCGGGGCCAAGTTCGCCGCGAAGATCGGCAACCGCCTCCTGATCCTCTCCGGGATGCTCGCGATGGCCGCCGCCTTCGGGCTGCTGACCACCGTCACGGCCGACGGCGGCTTCACCGTTCCGGCGGTCGCGCTCGGCCTGCTCGGGCTCGGGGCCGGTCTGGCCATGCCAGCCGCGGTGGGGGCGCTGATGGGCACCATCCCGGCGGAGAAGGCGGGCGTCGGCTCGGCGCTCAACGACACCATCCAGCAGGCCGGCACCGCGCTCGGCATCGCGATCCTCGGCTCGCTGCTGTCGAGCGGTTTCGCCGCCCGGATGCCGGCGGGGCTGCCGGACGGGGCGAGGCACTCGATCGCCGGGGCGCTGGCTGTCGCGAAGGGGGACGCCGGGCTCGTGCACACCGCTCGGGAGGCGTTCACGAGCGCGATGACGACCACCTTCACGATCAGCGCGATCGGGGTGCTCGCGGCGGCGCTGGTGGCCACGCTGGTCATGCGGGGCCGCCCGGCGGGGGCGGAGCAGGGGTCGGCGGAGCAGGGGGCGGCGGCCGATGCGGCCGACGAGCGGGCGGAGGATGCGGAGCTCGCCGCCTGATGGGGCGCAGCCCGAGGTGTCCACACCGAGAAGGGCGGTGCCCCTGGGGGTACCGGCCTTCGGTGCTGTGTGCGAGAAGTCGGCGGGGCCGACTTCTCGGTCTTGTCCAGCTACTCCATGTTCTGCGTCCGGGGGGGGAGGG
>NZ_JBHWGV010000246.1:0-4220 GCF_042732955.1 Kitasatospora sp. NPDC059747
ATCCCACCCCCGTTTTCCAATATGAATATATCACACACCCCCCCCCCCCCCGCCCGCCGCCGCCCCCCCCCACCCCCACCCGACCACCCCCCTTTGCCAAACCTTAACCACTCGATATTTGACACTCTGAAGTATCTCCCTGCATGGTTATTTCAGTTCATTCACTATGTACGGGAGGAAGCAACCGTGAGTGAGGCACCACAGCCCACCACCGCGGCCGAGAAGCAGAGCACCACCCGGGTCCTGCCGGCCCTCATCCTGGCGATGCTGTCGTTCAGCGTGGTGCAGACCGCGGTCGTCCCGATCCTGCCGTCGCTGGCCAAGGAACTGGACGTCTCCGGCTCCAACATCACCTGGCTGATGACCGCCAACCTGCTCTCCGCCGCCGTGCTGACTCCCCTCCTGGGCCGCTTCGGCGACCTCCGGGGCCGCAAGCCGATGCTGCTGATCTCGCTGGCCGGTCTGGTCGCCGGTTCGGCGCTCGCCGTCAGCACCCACTCGTTCAGCCTGCTGATCGTCGCCCGCGTCCTCCAGGGCGCCGGCGGTGGCGTGATGCCGCTGGCGATCAGCATCGTCCGCGACGAGCTGCCCAAGCAGAAGGTGACCGGCGGCGTCGCCGCCATCAGCGCCTCGATGGGCGTCGGCTCCGGCCTCGGCCTGGTGGCCACCGGTCTCCTGCTGGAGCACTGGAACTACAAGTCGATCTTCTGGATGGGCCTGGTCTTCGGCCTGATCGCGGTCGCCCTGGTCGCCTTCCGCGTCCCGTCCGACCCGGTGACCGACAAGGAGGGCGGCGCCGACCCGCTCGGCGCCCTCACCCTGGCCGGCTGGCTCTCCGCCCTGCTGGTCGCGGTCAGCCAGGGCAACCACTGGGGCTGGACCTCCACCAAGACCCTCGGCCTGTTCGCCGTCGCCGCCGTCGTGGCCCTGATCTGGGGCGTCATCGAGGTCAAGGTCAAGCACCCGCTGGTCGACCTGAGCATGATGTCCCGCCCCGCGGTCGCCTTCACCAACCTGGCCGGCCTGCTGATCGGCTTCGGCATGTACGGCTCGTTCATGGTGATCAGCAACTTCGCCCAGACCCCCGAGAAGCTGGCCCACTACGGCTTCACCGCCACCGTGCTGCACGCCGGCATCATGCTGCTGCCGTCCGCCATCGGCTCGATGGTGGCCGCTCCGGTCGGCGCCATGCTGATCGCCCGCCGCGGCCCGCGTCTGCCGCTGGTCCTCGGTGGCGTCCTCGGCGCCGTCGCGATGGCCTACCTGGCGCTGCGCCACAGCCACGAGGGCGACATCTACACCGCCTCCGCCATCTTCGGCCTCGGCATCGGCCTCGCCTTCGCCGCGATGCCGGCGTACATCAACGGCGCCGTCCCGGTCGAGCAGAGCGGCATCGCCAACGGCATGAACTCCGTGCTGCGCACCGTCGGTGGCGCGATCGGCACCGCCGTGATGACCGCCATCCTGACCGGCGACACCATGAAGCTCCCGATCAAGATCCCGGTGCTGCTGCCGACGCTGGACGCCTACAAGCACGCGTTCTGGACCACCGCCGTGGTTTGCATCATCGCCGGTGTCGTGCCGTTCCTGATCCGCACCGTCAAGTCCTCCGCCCCGGTCACCGCCTCCGGTGCCCAGGCCGGGCAGATCCCCAGCGACGAGCTGGTGAAGACCGACGCCTGACGAGGCGTCCGCCCCCGCGCTCAGGGACAGGGCGCGGGGGCCCGGACCTCACACGGTCGGGAGGGCATCGCGACCGCCCGAGGCCCGGTAACGGAATGCGGCCCCACCTGGTACTCCCCTTCCAGGTGGGGCCGCAACGCGTTCTCAGCCCTCCTCCTCGGCGCCCTCCTCGGCGCCCTCCTCGGCGCCCTCCTCGCCGTCCTCCACGCCGTCATCCCCCACGTCCTCCTCGGCACCCTCCTCGGCCCCGGCGCCGAACCGCCGGCCGCCCCAGTCCTCACCCTCGACCAGCGGCAACGGCCGGGCCGGCTCCAGGTCGGGATCGTCCACCGAGAAGGTCCGCACCCGCCCCGGCCCGCTCCACGGCGTCTCGAACCGCACGGTCACCCGCCCGACGCCACTGCCCTGCACCCACCCGGGCCCGTACTCCGCGTGGTGGACGTCCTGCCCGGGCATCCAGCGCCGCAGGGCGGGCTCCTCCGGCTCCTCCGCGGCCCCCGCGCCCTCCTCGCCGCCGTGTTCGAGCGCGGCCTCCTCCCGGACGGCCTGGGCGAACAGGTCCTCCTGGGTGTAGTCGGCGAGCTGCGAGACCCCGACGCCGAGCAGCCGCACGCCGCCCGTGATGTCCACCTGGGACGCCAGCCGGCGCGCCGTCTCGGTGATCACCGTCTCGTCGTCCGTCGGCCCGCGCAGCGTCTCCGACCGGGTGAGCGTCGAGAAGTCGAAGCGGCGGACCTTGAGCACCACCGTCCGCCCCGAGCGCCCCGCGGCCCGCAGCCGCCGCACGCACCGGGCGGCCAGCACCTCGACCTCGCGCAGCACGCGGTCCCGGTCGGCGAGGTCCACCTCGAAGGTGTCCTCCACCGAGACCGACTTGGCGTCCTGGTCGGCCACCACGGGCCGGTCGTCCAGCCCTATCGACATGGCGTAGATGCCGCTGCCGTGGGCCTTGCCGACCAGTTGGACGAGCTCCGCCTCGCCCGCGTCGGTGAGGTCGGCCACCGTGACCAGCCCGGCCCGCCGCAGCACCTGCTCGGTGGCCGGCCCGATCCCGGGCAGCGCCCGCACCGGCATCGGGCCGAGCACGGCCCGCTCCTGCCCGGGCTCGATCAGCACCAGCCCGTCCGGCTTGGCCCGCTCGGAGGCGATCTTCGCCATCAGCTTGGACCCGGCCGCGCCGACCGACCCGGTGACCCCGGTGTGCCGACGGATGTCGGCCCGCAGGTCCTCCCCGAGCGCCAGCACCAGCCGCTCCCCGGTCTGGTGGTCCGCCTCCCTCAGTGCCGGGCCGTACGGACCGGCCTCCAGGTCGACGAACGCCTCGTCCAGGCTCAGCGGCTGCACCAGCGGCGACAGCTCCCGCAGCAGGCCCATGACGATGTCGCTGACCTGCCGGTAGGCCTCGAACCGCCCGGTCAGGAAGGCCGCGTTCGGGCACAGCCGGCGCGCCTGCGCCGTCGGCATCGCCGAGTGCACCCCGAACTTCCGCGCCTCGTACGACGCGGTGGAGACGACCCCGCGCCCGCCCACCCCGCCGACGATCACCGGCTTGCCGCGCAGGCTCGGCTTGGCCGCCTGCTCCACCGCCGCGAAGAAGGCGTCCATGTCGAGGTGGATGATGCTCGGCAGTGATCGCACGCGCCGATCATGCCGCACGGGTCCGACAGTGCGTGCGAACCCGGCCGCACCCCCGCCTCGCCCCGGCCGCGCCCCCTCCGATACCCCGCTCCGCTACCCCCTCCGCTACCTCTGGGCGGCCTGCGCCAGCGCCTTCGGGATCCCGTCCTCCTTGGGCCCGAGGAACACCGGGTCCGGCCGCATCCAGGCGCTCAGCGCCGCCTTGCCGGCCCCCGGGATCTCCCGCAGGCCGCCGTACAGCCACGTCACGTCGTGCAGCTCCGGCACCCCGACGGCGTACGACTCGATCCCGGCCGCCCGGCACAGGGCCAGCGCCCGCCGGACGTGGAAGTCCTGGCTCACCAGCACCGCGCGGTCCACCCCGAAGACGCGGTGCGCCCGGGTGCAGGAGTCCCACGTGGTGAAGCCCGCGTAGTCCCGGACCACCCGGTCCTGCGGGACGCCGTGGTCGACCAGGTAGCGGAACATCGCGTCGGGCTCGCTGTACTCCACCCGCCCGTTGTCGCCGGTCACCAGGATCGCCCGGACCTTCCCCTCCCGGTAGAGGTCCAGCGCCCCGACCAGGCGGTGCTCCAGATAGGGCGTCGGTTGTCCGCGGTCCAGCCCGGCCCCGAAGACGACCGCCACCGGCGCCGAGGGCGCGGACTCCACCGTGCCCACCCGGTCCCCCGCCGTCAGCCACAGCCAGGACATCGGCGCCAGCGCCACCGCGCAGCAGAGGACGGCCAGTTGGTAGATCCTGCGCTGCGTCCGCCGCTGCCGCAGCCGGACGGCCCACTGCTCGGCCCGGCGCCGCAGCAGGCCCGCTATCCCGGAGCCGACGCTCACGTGCCCTCCCTAGATCGTTCCACCAGGCACCACGACGAGGCCGCGGGCCCGGACGGTTCCCCGTCCGGGCC
>NZ_JBHWGV010000247.1:0-4194 GCF_042732955.1 Kitasatospora sp. NPDC059747
ACCGAGCGCACCGACTGGCCGACCACCGGCCACCCGCGCCGGGCGGGCGTGTCGTCCTTCGGGATCAGCGGCACCAACGCCCACGTCATCCTGGAACTGCCCGAGTCGGCGGAGCCGGACAAGGGGGCCGCACCCGGTCTCGTGCCGTGGGTGGTGTCCGCCAAGTCGGAGGCGGCGCTGGACGCACAGCTCGCACGGCTCACGGATGCCGAGGAACTGCCTTCAGCGGATGTGGCGTTCACGCTGGCCGGGCGGTCGGCGCTGCCGCACCGCACGGTGCTCGTCGACGGCGTGGAGGTGGCCCGAGGGGTCGCGGCCGACGGCAAGAGCGCGTTCCTGTTCTCCGGACAGGGCTCGCAACGACTGGGCATGGGGCGGGAGTTGTACGACCGCTTCCCGGTGTTTGCCCAGGCCTTCGACGAGGTGTGCGACGGGCTGGAGCTTCCGCTGCGGGACGTCGTGTGGGGCTCGGATGCGGAGCTGCTAAACCGGACGGAGTACGCCCAGGCCGGGCTGTTCGCCGTCGAGGTGGCGCTCTACCGTCTCGTCGAATCGCTCGGCGTCCGCGCCGAGTTCGTGGCGGGACACTCGATTGGCGAGGTCGCTGCGGCGCATGTGGCCGGGGTGTTCAGCCTGGCCGATGCCTGCACCCTGGTCGCCGCCCGTGGCCGGCTCATGCAGGCGCTGCCGTCCGGTGGCGCGATGCTGGCCGTACAGGCGACGGAGGACGAAGTCCTGCCACTGCTGGGTGACGTGGTGTCGATCGCCGCCGTCAACGGCCCGCGCTCGATCGTCGTCTCGGGAGCGGAGGACGCCGTCGCGGCAATCGAGGAGCACTTCGCCGACCGCCGGACCACGCGCCTGCGCGTGTCCCACGCCTTCCACTCCCCGTTGATGGACCCGATGCTGGAGGACTTCCGCGAAGTCCTCAACGGGCTGACGTACAACGCTCCTTCGATCCCGGTCGTGTCCAACCTGACCGGCGGACTGGCCGAAGGCCTCCAGGAGCCCGAGTACTGGGTGCGCCACGTCCGCGAGGCCGTCCGCTTCGCCGACGGCATCCGGACCCTCCACGGGGCCGGCGTCACCCGCTACCTCGAACTCGGCCCCGACGCCGTCCTCACCGCCCTCACGGCGGGCACGCTGCCCGAGGACGCCGACACCGTGGCCACCCCCGCGCTCCGCAAGGACCGCCCCGAGGAGGCGAGCCTCGTCCAGGCCCTCGCGAGCCTGCACGTCCACGGCGCGAAGGTCGAGTGGCGCGCGCTGCTCGCCGGAGCCGGCCGCCACCTCGCCGAGCTCCCGACCTACCCGTTCGAGCACCGCGACTACTGGCCGAGCGGCCTGCCCGCCGGCCGCGGCGCCGAGTCTGCCGGGCTCAGGAACGCCGAACACCCGTTGCTCACCGGCTCGCTGGAGCTGGCGGACAGCGACGGCCTCCTGTTCACCGGTCGCCTGTCGGCGCGCTCCCACCCGTGGGCGGCGGACCACGTCGTCATGGGCTCGGTCCTGGTGCCGGGCACGGCCCTGGTCGAGCTGGCCGTGCGCGCCGGTGACGAGGTCGGCTGCGACGTCGTCGAGGACCTGACGCTCGCCGCGCCGCTGGTCCTCCCGGGGACGGGAGCCGTTCAGCTCCAGGTGGCCGTCGGCGCGCCCGACGACGCGGGCCGCCGGTCCGTGAGCGTGCACTCGCGGCCCGGCTCGGGCGGCCTGCACCCGTGGACCCTGCACGCCAGCGGCGTGCTCGGGACAGGCGCGGCACCGGCGGCGTTCGACGCCTCGGTGTGGCCGCCGGCCGACGCCGAGCAGGTCGACCTGACCGGCCTCTACGACGGCCTGGCGGAGGCCGGGTTCGGGTACGGCCCCGCGTTCCAGGGCCTCCGGACGGTCTGGCGCCGGGGCGACGAGCTCTTCGCGGACGTCGCCCTGCCCGAGGGCGTCGAGGGCGGTGCCTACGGCCTGCACCCGGCCCTGTTCGATGCCTGCCTGCACACGCTCGCCGTGGGCGCCGGTCGTGGGGAGAGCGGCGCCGGGCAAGGCGGCGCCGGGGTGCCGTTCGCGTGGGAGGACGTCGCGCTGCACGCCTCCGGGGCGTCCGCGCTCCGGGTCCGGCTGACGCCGTCGGCGTCCGGCGGGCTGGCGCTCGCCGCGGCCGACACGGAAGGCCGGCCGGTGGCGTCGGTCGGCGCGCTCACCGTCCGGCCGATCGCCGCCGAACAGCTCGGCGCGGCCGCCCGCCCGGCGGGCCACGACGCGCTGTTCCGCCTCGACTGGGTGCCGGTGCAGATGCCCGCCGACGCGGACGTGGCGTTCGTAGCCGTCGAGCCGACCGCGCAGGCGCTGACCGAACTCGCCGCGACGTCCGACGTGCCGCCGGTGGTCCTGGCCGAACTCCCTTCCGGCGGAGCCGAGTCGGTGCACCTCACGGTGACCGCCGTCCTGGAGCTGGTCCAGACGTGGCTCGCGCAGGACGCGTTCGCCGCCTCGCGGCTGGTGTTCGTCACGCGGGGCGCGGTGTCCGGCACCGACCTCGCCGGTGCGGCGGCCTGGGGCCTCGTCCGCTCGGCGGCCTCGGAGGAGCCCGGCCGGTTCGGCCTGCTCGACCTGGCCACCGCCGAGACCCGGCTCCTGCCCGCCGCCCTCGCCGTCGACGAACCGCAACTCCTGCTGCGCGACGGCGAGTTGTCCGCGGCCCGCCTCGCACGGGCGGAGCTCGCGGCCGATGCCCCGAGCTGGCCCACCGAGGGCGCGGTGCTGATCACCGGTGGCACCGGCGGCCTGGGCCGCCTGGTGGCCCGGCACCTGGTCGCCGAGCACGGCGTGCGCAGCCTGCTCCTCGTCAGCCGCAGCGGCGCCGCCGCCGACGGCGTCGCCGAACTGGTCGCCGAACTGGCCGACCTCGGCGCCGAGACGGCCGTCGAGGCCTGCGACGTCGCCGACGGGCCCGCCGTCACCGGCCTGTTCGCCCGCCACGACGTCCGCGCGGTGGTGCACACCGCCGGCGTCCTGGACGACGGGACGATCGGCTCGCTCACGCCCGAGCGCATCGGCGCCGTCCTGCGCCCGAAGGCGGACGCCGCGTGGAACCTCCACCGGGCCGCCGAGGGCGTCGAGGCCTTCGTCCTGTTCTCCTCGGCGGCGGGAACGCTCGGCAACCCCGGCCAGGGCAACTACGCGGCCGCCAACGCGTTCCTGGACGCCCTCGCCCGCCACCGCCACTCCCTCGGCCTGCCCGCCGTCTCCCTGGCGTGGGGCCCGTGGACCGGCACCGGCGGCATGACCGGCACCCTCACCGAGGCCGAGGCCGAACGACTGGCCCGGGCCGGCATGCCGCCGCTCACGCCGGACCTCGGCCTCGCCCTGTTCGACGCGACCACGGCCGGCACGGCACCCGCCGTCCTGCCGCTGCGCCTCGACCCGGCCGCCCTGAGCCGGCGCGGCGAGGTTCCGCCGCTCCTGCGGGGCCTGGTGCGGGCGCCGGTGCGGCGCGGCTCGGCCGCGGGCGCGGACGGCGGGACGGGCGGCGGCGCCGAGTTCGTCCGGCGGCTGTCCGAACTGCCGGGCGCCGAACGGCACGAGGCGCTGCTGGAGGCGGTCCGCCGCCAGGTGGCCGCGGTCCTCGGCCACACCGACGCCTCCGGGGTGGACCCGCAGCGGGCCTTCCAGGACCTCGGCCTCGACTCCCTGACGGCGGTCGAACTGCGCAACCGCCTGGGCGCGTTGGTGGCCCTGCGGCTGCCGGCCACCCTGGTCTTCGACCACCCGACGGTGGTGGAACTGGCCGACCACCTCTTCGACCGCCTCGGCCTGCGGCCCGAACCCACCGAGGGCCCGGCCGCCCTGCTGGCCGAACTCGACCGCCTGGAGCAGGCGTTCGGCACGACGGAGGTCGACGTCTCCGACGACGAGCTGTTCGCCCAGGTCACCGCCCGTCTGGAGGTCCTGCGCACGAAGTGGCTCGCCTCCCGTACCGCCGCCTCCGAAGCCGACGCCTTCGACTTCGACTCGGCGTCGGACGACGAGATGTTCGACCTCCTGGACAACGAACTGGGCCTCTCCGACTGACCCCGGCCCGCCCGCACCCACCCCCGCGGGGGGGGGGGGGGGGGCGGGCGCGCGCGCGCGCCCCGCGCGCGGGGGGGGGGGGGGGGGGGGGGCGCGCGGGCGCGCCGAACGACGCGCCCCGCCCCCGCG
>NZ_JBHWGV010000248.1:0-4071 GCF_042732955.1 Kitasatospora sp. NPDC059747
CATATTAGAGCATCGACTAAATGAATCATTGAAAATATTTTCAAATCAGCCTGCGATATGGGTGGAACCTGTATTAAGCAAAAAAGAATCAATAACTGAAAAAACAAAAGACAACTATGACGCTCGCGTCAAAACTGAAGAGATATTATCTAAACCCTCGTCTTTAATAATTAAATCCCCACCTCAATTTGGTTTGACGTGCCTCGCTAATTACTTAGTTCTTGAAGCATGGAAGCGAGGAAAAACATGGGTTAAGATAAATGCAAATACAGCTAAGCGCGATGACATAAAAAGAACAGTTCAGAAGGAAACCAACGCTCTAGGCGTTGGCGAAAGAAATATAGACTGCATAATTATTGACTCATGGAAAAACACGGACACAGGCTCTAAAAAGCTTCTGCGAAATCTTTGTTACGAATACAAAGATATTCCAGTGATAGTAATGCAGACGACAGAGGACTTACCTTTTCAGCAAGAAGAGCCTAGCGAAAATATAAATAGAGATTTCGACGCACTCTATCTTTTAGCCTTGCCACGCAGTCAAGTCAGAAAAGTTGTTTGTGGATATAACGACGCTAGAAACGTTGGGGAAGAAAACGCATTACTGGAAAAAATACTTCGCGAACTTGATGCATTAAATATTCATAGGACGCCGCTCAACTGCATTACTCTACTAAAGGTTTCCGAAACAAATCTAGACGAAAGTCCTGTAAACAGGACAAAAATGATCGAGATGGTACTCTTTGCGCTATTTAATTTAGATGAGTTACCAACCTACAAAACGAGGCCTGACCTGAAGGATTGTGAATATGCCTTGGGTAGGTTTTGCGAGTCACTTATCCGGTCGAAAACACAAACCTTTACCAGGGATAATTTCCTCAAAGACATTGAGTCGTTTTGCGTAGAGAAGCTGCTTCACCTAGAAGTTTCAGTAGTATTTGACACATTATACAGCAACAACATAATCACAAAAAGCAATCATGAGTTTTGCTTCAGGGCAACTTACTGGATATATTATTTTGCAGCACGCAGAATGTATGCGAACGTAGAATTCAAGGACTACATACTAAACAAAGATAGCTATGCTTCCTTTCCAGAAATAATTGAGTTCTATACAGGTATAGACAGAGATCGTGGTGAGGTGCTGGAGAAGTTGACCAAGGATTTATCTCAGGCGTGTGGTGTTTTCGAGGAAAAGTCCGGGCTATCAATTGATCTTAACCCTCTGGATTCGGTCACATGGAATCCTTCGGCTGACTCTGTAGCTGAAGCTGAAAAATTAATTAACGAAAACCTCGCTAGTCCTAAGGTTCCGGAATTACTCAAAGATGAGCATGCCGACAGAAACTATAACCAACTGAGGCCGTATGATCAACGAATTCAATATCTTCTTGACGAATTCACCCTGAGTATTTTAATACAAAAAATCAAGGCCAGCTCAAGAGCGCTCAGAAATAGCGACTATGTAGAACCAAGCATTAAGAGAAACCTACTCAAACAGATAACACGCGGATGGAAGCAAGTATCATTAATTCTTTTTGCCCTCTCCCCACGTCTCGCAATAAATGGGACAGCCGCCTTTGAAGGGCAAGGTTTTGTTCTAGGAGGCAACTTTGGAAAAACCGAAGAGCAGAGGATAAAATCATTATTCCTATCAAACCCGAACAACATAGT
Organism: Kitasatospora sp. NPDC059747; assembly: GCF_042732955.1. Taxonomy (NCBI): domain Bacteria; kingdom Bacillati; phylum Actinomycetota; class Actinomycetes; order Kitasatosporales; family Streptomycetaceae; genus Kitasatospora; species Kitasatospora sp. NPDC059747. The sequence continues at coordinate 1,675 of NZ_JBHWGV010000248.1, forward strand.
AAATCTGTTCACTGACGATCTATTTTCGAACAAAATAGCTCCACTTCTCTACGACGCGCTAAGCTCAGAAAGTGACCCTCTTATCAAGCACGACTTGATGCTTTTGATAATATACGAGCGCCCAAAAGACTGGAAGAAGCATGTTGAAGAATATATTTACTCTTTACCAAAAAATTCATTCTATTTATTCAATACCGTTCTAGCTCTTCGAAAAACATACAAATTTGACTTTGCAACGGCAACTGAACTCAACGAAATAAGACTACTGTTAAAAACCGGATATGCCAAACACGAGTTCGGCAAAAAACGAAGCCTTGTTCAATTTGGAAATATTCCAAACACGGTCATACCGAAACGCGAATTTACAGATCAGTAGCTTTACTTTTATTTATTAATCATCCCTGATAGTTAAAAATTGTAGACTTAGCAACTCAACACCATTACCTAACATATAGCCATCTAGAATGGCTATATGTTGACTCCGCTTGCAATATCCTCAATATCTAACGCAAATCGGTAGCATACTCTCCGATTAGCTAGAGGCAATTCAACGTTCGATTTAATTTACTCGCCTTGGAAAACTCAGCCTGTCATAGTCGCGACCGCGAACAATACTTCTAGGTGATACCCTCTAATATTTAATCACGACACTCACTGCTATAGAACATCGACAAGCAAAAAATTACGCTGACAATCTCAGCGAACTGGACTTCCATATTTTTGGTGTTAAATGCAATGGCTACTGGAATCGTCATATACACCATATACATTTCCGCAACAAAGCGGAGAGTTATCTTATATCTTAAGCCAGAGCTTCCATAGACAGCTTATTATAAATCTGGTCTTCACAAATATAGGAGAGACGCTGCTCACGACACTCTCTTTAAAAAGTCATACTGAAAAAAGCGGAGACTTAAGCCTGAAAGAGATACCGGCAGGTATGCACATTGTAAAACGATAGCTGCTTTTCACCTCAAATCGGTTTTTGCGTTATTCCTAAGTTACGCGACGATGCGCTCGCACCGCAGGATAAAGCTTCGCTGCGTCGCGTGAGTCTGTCGCAGGTAATCAATTATCTGCGACATGAAATGCGGTCGCTGCGGCTCTGAGAAGGATTGAGTACGACTCCGATACGCTTGCCATTTCTAAGGGCTGGGGGTCTGCAACCGTAGCTACTCACGGTGGCTATTTTGTGCCTGCCACGAATGTCCGGATATGGCCGTTAGCAGTCATTCGCTAGTGAACACTTTCCGTTCCACTGTTCTCGAAATGGTCTGCTCAACTCCGGAACGCAGCTCATCAAAGACAACTCAGTACCGTAATAAGTCTTGATGCGCACGGAACCACCCACGCTGACTAGTGTCCCGATCGAATAGTTTGTTATTATGAATTCCAGAAATGATTGAGTGACATCATTTAAATAGATAAGCAAATTAACCGTGCGGGACACTAGTATCCGTCTAGTTGTGTGGCCGACTGAGGAATGCTGTATTCGGATGCCGGCCACGCCCAACTAGGCTTTGCGTTTAACGCATTTCAAAGCTTAGAACTTCACCTGTATCATCCAATACATCCCAAATACAGCTAACCTCAGTTTCTGAACCGCAATTTTTGCACTCAATAGTTCCGGAGCCGGAGTACTGCGTGGTATGGTTCCCAGATGACTCTGACTCTTCAATTTCCAGGGCGGACAGATCAAACTCTATATTTTGGCCGCACTCATTATTGCTGCATGTAGTTGTAGGCATCTAAATGTCCTTATTTCCTGCTCAGTAAATTATAAGATTTAATTATTAAGCTTTTGCCCGTCCTGCGAGCGGAACGAGCAACTTGAACCGGCGACAAGCCAAGTGCTGGATTCACTGGCAACTCTGACTATACCTCAAGCCATACTGCTTGTGGGCGTTGAAAACCCTCAGAACCAGGGATTTCCAAGCTTAACCGCACCTAGCTGAAGACTTCTCATACCACGATGGAATACATTCCGCCGCCCTCAACTCAAGTAAGTTATAGAAAAATTTTTCACCTAGTCGGGGTGCTTCTGATCGGCGGCTATGGGTCGAAAGCCGCAGCGTGGGAACGACCGCTTTTGGCCGAAACCAGCCCTTTAATTCCCATACCGGTCTACCATGCCACCCCCGGCAGTGGTTCCACGCGCTACCGACCTCAATCTCAAGGTATCGCCCATGACCTCGTTCACCCGCACCACCCCATCCCGCATCTCATCCGAGGCATCCCAATGAGCATCGACCAAATCAGCCTCCCAAAAGGCGTAGGCCCTCAGGCCATCAAGCTCCTCGACGCCATCACCGGTGCTGACACCAAAGAAGACCTGAACCGCGCAGGCGGCAAAGCCGAAGGTTTTGTATTGGGTCTGGAAAGCGCCAAGGCCATCAA
>NZ_JBHWGV010000249.1:0-3779 GCF_042732955.1 Kitasatospora sp. NPDC059747
GGCGGGGGGGGGGGGGGGGGGGGGGAGCGGGCGCTCCCACTCCCCCGCGCGCCGGGGGGGGGGGGTTTAGGGGGCCACGCTCCGCTCTGCCCCCCCCGGGGTGGATCAGTGGAACTGCTCGGCCTCCGTGGAGCCGGTCAGGGCGAGGGTCTCGGCGTTCGGGTTGAGCGCGGTGGACACCAGGTCGAAGTACCCGGTGCCGACCTCGCGCTGGTGCTTGACGGCGGTGTAGCCGTCCGGCACCGCGGCGAACTCGGCCTCCTGGAGGTCGACGTACGCCGTCATGCCGTGCTCGGCGTAGCCGCGGGCGAGCTGGAACATCGAGTGGTTGAGCGCGTGGAAGCCGGCCAGCGTGATGAACTGGAAGCGGTAGCCCATCGCGCCCAGCTCCCGCTGGAACTTGGCGATCCGGTCGTCGTCCAGCGCGGCCTTCCAGTTGAAGGACGGCGAGCAGTTGTACGCGAGCATCTTGTCCGGGTACTCGGCCTTGATCGCCTCGGCGAACTCGCGCGCCTGGGCGAGGTCCGGGGTGCCGGTCTCCACCCAGATGAGGTCCGCGTACGGGGCGAAGGCCAGGCCACGGGAGATCACCGGCGCCATGCCGGGCTCGACCCGGTAGAAGCCCTCGGCGGTGCGCTCGCCGGTGCAGAAGCGGGCGTCGCGCTCGTCGACGTCGGTGGTGAGGAGGTTGGCGGCGAGCGCGTCGGTGCGGGCGATGATCAGGGTCGGCACGTCGGCCAGATCGGCCGCCAGGCGGGCGGAGTTGAGGGTGCGGATGTGCTGGGCGGTGGGCACGAGGACCTTGCCGCCGAGGTGCCCGCACTTCTTCTCCGAGGCGAGCTGGTCCTCGTAGTGGATGCCCGCCGCGCCGGCCGCGATCATGCCCTTGGTGAGCTCGAAGGCGTTCAGCGGGCCGCCGAAGCCGGCCTCGGCGTCGGCGACGATCGGCACCAGCCAGTCCGGCCCGTCGGTGCCCTCGGCGGCGTCGATCTCGTCGGCGCGCAGTAGGGCGTTGTTGATCCGGCGCACCACCTGGGGCACGGAGTTGGCGGGGTACAGGCTCTGGTCCGGGTACGTCTGGCCGGCCTGGTTGGCGTCCGCGGCGACCTGCCAGCCGGACAGGTAGATCGCCTGCAGCCCGGCCTTCACCATCTGGACGGCCTGGCCGCCGGTGAGCGCGCCGAGCGCGTGGACGTAGTCCCGCTCGTGCAGTTGGCGCCACAGGCGCTCCGCGCCGCGCCGGGCCAGGGTGTGCTCCTCGCGCAGCGTGCCCGAGAGGCGGACGACGTCGGCCGCGGTGTACGTGCGCTCGACGCCGGCCCAGCGGGGGTCGGACGCCCACCGCGCGGCCAGCTCCGCCGCCTGCTGCTCCTGCTGCTGCCGAACCGACTGGGTCATGGTGATCCGCTCCCGGGGGTGTCTTGCGAAGGATGTGAGGTACCTCTCTCCGCACGGGGGAGAGGGCGGTCGGGCGGCGCCGGGCAGCGATGGAACACCGCGGGACGTGGTCGCCCGGACGGCAGCGCAGCGCAGTTGACCTGCCCTTTCGGTGCCGTCCTGTGCGCCTCCCGGCCGCAGCACCGACTCTGGCACCCGGTGCCGCCGCCGTCACCGATGGAGCCGGGCCAATTTCTGCGAAGCATCGCCGGCGGATCGGCGAAGGTTGCGAAGGCCCTCCGCGCCTCATCGCGGCTAGGCTGCCCGAGCCACGCCGATCGTCGACACCGAGGGGAAGCCAGGACGATGGGAAAGACCTTCGCGGGTGCCAGACTCCGCCGGCTCAGGGAGGAACGCGGACTGAGCCAGGCCGGCATGGCGCGGCTCGTCGACCTCTCGCCCAGCTACCTCAACCAACTGGAGCACGATGCACGCCCGTTGACCGTCCCCGTCCTGCTGCGCCTCACCGAGGCGTTCGGCGTCGAGGCCGGGTACTTCGCCCCGCCGGACAGCGCCCGGCTCACCGCCGAGCTGCGCGACGCCCTCGGCGACGACCTCGCGGCCGGCCGGATCACCCCGGGCGACCTCGACGAGCTCGCGGCCCGACTGCCCGCCGTGGCCCGGCTGTTGACGGACCTGGGCCGCGGGCGCAGCACGATGGCCGAGCAGCTCGCCGTGCTCGCGGGCGACCGGGGACCGGGTGCGGACGCCCGCACCCCGCACGAGGAAGTCCGCGAGTTCTTCTACCGCCGTCAGAACTACATCCATGAACTCGACACCGCGGCCGAGGAGTTGGCGAGCGTCATCCGACTCAGGCGCGGCGAGGTCAGGGCGGTGCTGGCCGACCGGCTGACCTCCGTGCACGGCGTCCGGATCGCCGCCGGCGGGGACCAGCTGCACCGGTACGACCCGGGCCGACGGATCCTGCGGCTCTCCGACCGGCTGCGCCCCGGCCAGCAGGCCTTCCGCCTCGCCACCCAGCTCGCGTACCTGGAGCACGACGCGCTGCTCACCGAACTCGCGGCCCAGGACAGCTTCGAGGGCTCGGCGGCCCACTCGCTCACCCGGATCGGCCTGGCCAACTACTTCGCCGCCGCCCTCGTCCTGCCCTACGCCGCCTTCCACGCCGAGGCCGAGTCCGCCCGCTACGACATCGAGCACCTCGCCGACCACTTCGGCGTCGGCTACGAGACGGTCTGCCACCGCCTCAGCACCCTGCAGCGCTCCGGCCTGCGCGGGGTGCCGTTCTCGTTCGTGCGGGTCGACCGCGCCGGGAACGTCTCCAAGCGGCAGTCCGCCACGGCCTTCCACTTCTCCCGCACCGGCGGCACCTGCCCGCTGTGGAACGTCTACGACGCCTTCGCCTCCCCGGGCCGCGTCCACGTCCAGGTCGCCGCGATGCCCGACGGCCGCCGCTACCTCTGGACCGCCCGCGCCGTCACGCGCTCACCCAGCGGCTGGGGCCGGCCGGGCAAGACCTTCGCGATCGGCCTCGGCTGCGAGCTCCGGCACGCGGCCCGCCTCGTCTACTCCACCGGCCTGGACCTGGCCGACGAGGCCGCCGCGACCCCCATCGGCCTCGGCTGCAAGGTCTGCGAGCGCCCCGCCTGCCCCCAGCGCTCCGCCCCGGCCATCGGCCGGCCGCTGGCCGTCGACGAGCACACGAGCACGTTCGTCCCGTACGCGGTGCGGGCCGACGCGGAACGCTGAAGCAGGACGGCCGCCCGTCAGGCGAAGCAGAACAGCGCTTCGTAGAGGGTGACGGGGCCGTCCGCGTCGGGGAGCCGGAGCGGGACGGTGCGGGCCAGCTCCGGTGCGGAGAGCAGGGCGAAGCCGGCTGCGCGGGTGAGTGCGGCGAGCCGGTGCACCTCGGTGCCGGGCTCCGCGGCGGACGCCCGGGCGGCCGGGGCACCGGGGGCGGGGAAGAGGCACCGGTCGGTCTCGTACCCGTCGGGGTGCAGGGCGAAGGCCGTGGCGTACGGCCCGATGACGGACAGGCGCAGGACGGCTCCGCCGCCGGCCCAGCCGATCCGCCAGACCGAGCCGACGTCGCAGTTGTCGTCGGTGATGTCCTCGACCTGCCAGGACGACGGGAGGGACGCCCGGAACGGGCGGTACGGGTCCTGTTCGAGCAGCTTGCCGATCCGGTGGTAGGTCGGGTGGTCGAGGCTGCCGTAGGCGCGGCGGGCGAACTCTTCGAAGGCCGCGGTCATCACGGGTCTCCTCTCGTCAGCGTGATGGTGTGGTGCGGTGCGGGGCCCGGGGGGGGGGGGGGCGCGAGGGCGGCGCCGCGGGGGGGCCCGGGGGACGCAGTGTGGTCTCGGAGTCACAAGCCCCACACA
>NZ_JBHWGV010000250.1:0-3503 GCF_042732955.1 Kitasatospora sp. NPDC059747
TGCGTTATGCTGCCGGCGGCCCGTGGCGTGCGGGGCGTGTACGGGGGGCGGGCGGGTGGTTCCGTGTGTGGGCGGGGCCCTAAGCGACCCCCCCCCGCGCCTGTCCTTCGTCAGGACGGGTAGACGATCGAACCCAGCGGCGGACAGGGGATGAGCATCGTGCCGATGCCGGGGCGTTCGACGAACGCCCGCGCCTCGGCGGCCTGTTGGCGCCGGGTGTCCAGATCGTCGGCGTACCAGGCGTCGCTCCTGGCACGGGTGTAGTCCCACGAGCCGCCGATGAGACCGAGACTGACGTTGCCGGCGCTGCGCTGGAAGTCCGCCTTCACGGCGGCCTGCCGGAGTGCGGACTGCGTGGCGGCGAGGTCGAGGCGGGTGATCAGCACGCCGGGGGTGTTCGGCTCGCGGGTCGGCATGGGGGCCTGCGGGAGCAGCGACACCCCGGTGTCGAGGCGGCCGATGTTGTCGACGGTCGCTTGCCGGGCCTCACTCGCCGCGATCTGGATCTCCCGGTGCAGCCAGAGGAACTCGTCGAGGTCGGCCGGGGTGACGCGCATCCGCTCGTACAGGGCCCTGAACCGGGGATCGCGGTGCAGCGGGCACACGAGCGGCATGTGGAACGCCACGCAGTCGTTGAACCCGTTCGCCACGGCGGCGTCGAAGTGGAAGAGGCCCCGGTCCACCTGTCCCTGCGCGATCGCCAGACCACCGAGACCCGAGTGACCCGACGCGACGAGCCACCTGCCGTCGGGGCCGAGGGCCGTGGCGCGCGCGACGACGTCGTTGAGGCCCGCGGTGACGTCGACGCCCCGTGGGGCGAGGCCGTGGGTCATGACCGCCACCGTCAGATCGTGCACGCGGGCGGTCAGTGAGGTGACGGTGTCGGCCATGGATCTCCTCGGTGGTCGTGAGGTGGGGTGGCAGGTGCTCAGGCTTGGACGAGCCGGCCTTCTTCAAGACCGTCGAGGACGAATCCGTTGTCGAAGCGCACCCGGTAGGTGGTCCGAGCGCCGGATCCGGCGTCGAACGCTCCCACCCGGGCGACCTTCTGGCGCAGGTCCTCGACGAGGCTCGCCGCGAAGCCGTCGAGCCGGGCGCCGCGCATGTGCTGATCGAAGCTCGCGAGGTGGTCCTGGCCGACGCCGCCGGCCGCCGTGGTCGAGCTCATGACGGTTCCCACCAGACCCTCGGCGAGGAACAGCGGGCCGGGGGCTCCGATCCCGGCAGCCGCGTCACCTGCGGTGACCTGCGTATCCCCGGTCAGCCTGACCCTCGTGCCGGTCTCGTACGGCATGGGCGTGCCCCCATCGTTCGATCTTGGGCTGGATCGCCGCCAGCGTAGCCGAGTTGACTTGGGGAGAAACGGTGTTCGGCAAGACTCGGGAGCTTCACGACTCGGCGGGCCGGTGCGGGTTCATGGGCTTGGCTTGACGCCACGTCACGACCTCCCGGGCTCCGGCGAGCAGGTCGGTGAGGATCTCCTCGTCGCAGGTGCCGTCCGACTCCGAAAGGCTCCTCTCCAGCGCTGCCACGTCCCTGCCGATCGGATCCATGCCCATGTGGTCGAGTGCGAAGGTCAACAGCTTGCGGTGCCGGGGGCCGTCCCCCAGCGCCCGGGCACGGAAGAGCTCGGCTCGCAGACCCTCGGCGTCCAGGACCTCACATTGCGCCGCGAGGGCGTAGAAGTCTCTGCGGGCCCAACCCACAATGGTCTGGAAGTCGTGCTCGCACAAGGTGTCCTGGAAGCAGGCCAGGAGAAGGGCGGACCCGGCGGTGAGCCATGCGGAGCCCGAGATCAGGACGCAATCCACCTGCCCGACCCGAAGCCGCACGCCGTCGGCGACGAGCCGGCGGGATTCGGGCTCCGAGGGCTGTTCCGTCGATCTGACGCGACGAAGCTCGTAGAAGAGGGATCGGTACGTGTCCAACGACGGCTCGTCGTCGTCAGGTCGGCGCGCGTGATGTTGGGCAATGACAAGCGCGCGCTCGATGATGTCCGTCTCGTTCCGGCCCAGGAGGGCGCCGCCTGGCAGTAGGTCGACGGTCATCTCTTCCGGATCGACACCGATTTCCAGATACCGGCCTGCGACTTCGTTGATGGCCGTCTGAGTCCAGCGGGGACCTCTTGGGATCCGGCGGGCGGGACGGGTCGTACTGCGAGCCAACCACCGCTGAGCGCGGATGGCGCCGGGCGGCCTACGCGCCATCGGCCTTTCGAGTCTGCATCATGGCGCCCATCATGCCAGGGCCGACGGGAACAGTCAGCGGGTGGGCCCGGCGGAAAATGACAGCACCGACCCACCGGCCCGGATTCAGAAGACCCTCACCGCCGGTCAACGGTCGGCTCGCAACCATCTCCACAAGCTCGCGCTGGACGTCCACACGCACTCGATCAGATCTGCGCTCGACCGACCGCGACGCCGATCCGGCCGGATATTCCACTGCCCGCCGACCGCACGATCGACTATGTTGCGGTGTCATGAGCGGCGGCGGCCAGTCGGTGGACATTCCTGGACTCGATGGCGCCTGGAACAGGTCGTGGCCCAAGTGCCCGCCGGTGGCGCACCGCCTGCGTCGCCAGTTCCGAGAGCGCTGGGTCCGCTTCCACGCCCTCCCGGAGGGCAAGAGGTACGCGACCTCGGACGCCGAGCACGCCGAGCACGCCGAGATCCTGCGTCGTCACCACACGCTTCTGCAGGATCTCCTCGGCGACGTCACGGTCGGCGGCGGAGGCTTGGTGGCGATCACCTGCTCCTGGTCCGCGACCGGTGTCCCGACTCCGCGAGATTCTGCGGTCGCTGCCACCACGCCCGGGGCCGCGCACTGGCGAAGCGATGACCTGGCCACCGACCCGGGCTTCCACTCGTGGCAGCACCACTACGTCTCCGCGATGGACCTGCACGACCCCGCACTGGACCGGCTCCTGCTCTGCGTGGCCGACGACATGACCGACGGCGTCATCCTGACCGGAGCCGGCTGTGCATGGGCTGTCCACCCCTATGACGGCGGCGTGGACGTCTTCGCCGGGAGTACCGAGGTACGCGACCGGCTCGCCGGCACGTTTGCCGAGTGGCTGCCGTAGACGCGGCAGGGGACATGAGCTGGAATGGCGCCAGGAAGACGCGGGCGAATCGGCAGCTCTGGCCAGGCGGAGATCAGGTCGCTTCGAGGCGAGCGCGGCCTCCAGCAGAAGGATGAGCCAGGGTGGAGCGGCGGCGGCGATCTCGGTACGCGGACCCACCTGAGCCGGAGTGAACACCCCTGTATCGGCGCCTCGTTGATGGCGTGCAGCAGGCGCCCGGCACTTGGTGGGCCCGGTTCCCGCGTTTCGCTTCCTGTGCTGACGCTGCGGGCCAGTGGTCAGCGGACCGGGACGGGGATGCCTCGGAGGAGGAGGGGCCGGCCGGCGCCGTGTTCCCAGGCGTCCCAGGCGTCGTGGACGCGGCGGGCCTGGTCGGGCGGCATCACGGTGTCGAGCAGGTAGCAGGGCACCCAGTGCAGGG
>NZ_JBHWGV010000251.1:0-3387 GCF_042732955.1 Kitasatospora sp. NPDC059747
GCGCCCACCCCCCCCTCCCGCTCCGGGCGCGGCCCCCCCGGCCCCCGGCCCGCGGGCGCCCCCGCCCCCCCACCCCGTCCCCCGTACAGCCCATCCCACTGGCCCCCGCTCCCACCCGCCAGTGAACTTGTCCCCAGCAGACTCACAGAGCGGGGAGCGATATGCGTTGGGGAACCGCAGCCGCCGTGGCGGCAGCCGCCGTCGGCACCGGGGTCGCCGTGCTGGTCGTCGGCCGGCGGGCGTCCGAGCGGCTCGTGCGGCCGGAGACCGCCGTGCTGGAGTCCGGCCCCGTCCTGGTGCAGAGCCTCGCCGCCGGCCGGATCACCTTCAACCGGACGCCCGCGGCCCTCCACCCCGGCCGCTGGGCGCTGGAGTGGGACGGCGACGGCCACGCCGTCGTCGACGACATCCTGCACAGCGACGAACAGGGCGTCACCCGCCGCCTGGTCCGCGCCGACCGGGGCACCCTGACGCCCGGCACCGAGGTCCGCTTCACCCCGCGCGTGCACCTCGGCGACCCGACGACCTCCCTCGGCCTCCCGTTCACCGAGACCGCCGTCGCCGGCGAGCTGGGCGCGATGCCCGCCTGGCGCCTGGACGGCAAGCGCGGCACCTGGGTGGTCCTCGTGCACGGCCCCGGCGCCGACCGCGCCCAGACGCTCCCCGTGCTGCCCGTCCTCCAGCGCCTGGCGCTGCCCGCCCTCGCCGTGACCTACCGCGGCGATCAGGGCGCCCCCGCCTCGCCGGACGGGCTCGGCCACTTCGGCGAGACCGAGTGGCGCGACGTGGAGTCGGCCGTGCGGCTCGCCCTCGACAGCGGCGCCGGCCGGGTGATCCTCTACGGCTGGTCGGTGGGCGCCACGATGTGCCTGCACGCCGCGGCCCGTTCGGCCTGGGCGGGGGCGATCGCCGGGATCGTCCTGGACTCGCCGGTGCTCGACCTGCCCGCCACTGCCCGCCGCGACGCGGTCCGGGCCGGCTACTCCAGGCCGGTCGCCGAGCTCGGCGCGCTGGCCGCGGAGGGCCGCACCGGGGTCGACCTGGCCGACTTCGCGCGCCTCGCCGAGGGGGCCGACCTGCGCGTGCCGACCCTCGTCCTGCACAGCCCGGACGACCCGATCGCGCCGTTCCGCGCCGCCCGGCACCTCGCCACGGCCCGTCCCGACGTCGTCAGCCTCCGGGCCTTCCCGGGCGCGGACCACACCGCCCTCTGGAACTCCGACCCCGCGCACTACTCGGAACTCCTCCGGCGCTGGCTCACCCCCCTCCTCTGATCCGGACCGGCTGCCGTTAATCCGGGGCATTCCGGCCGGTCATTCCCCGGTCCGGCCCCCGCTTCCTCCGTTCTTGCAATTCCCCCCACCCGTCATCGCGCGCCACCCGGGCACCGGAAGCCGATTCCGCCGGAACGGGAAGTCGGCGCGGTCGATTTCCGCCACCGGTCCCGCCCTCGCCGACCTGGCCGATCCGCATCCACCCGGAGCACTCCCGGCGGGCGTGCCCGGTGCGCGCATTCCCGCCTCCATCCGTCGGCGACACCGCGAGAGTCGGCCATTCACCCCTCGCCGCAGCCCTTTCCGTATCCGTTCGAACACCCCCCGTGACCACCGCAAACGGGCCTGGCATGAGCCCGCCACACGATTCCGGCCAGGCGGTTTGCCGCTGTTGCCCGATCTTGCGGAGGTGCTGCCACAACCCGCCCGCCCGTACAACCAACCGGATGTGACAGAAGGCCGGTACAAGGGGAAGACTGCTCGACGTGACGTCTCGGAACCCGCGCGACCGTGATGCCCCGCTCCCACCGACGATCGGTACCGGTGCGACGGTGACCCGCCTCCCCGGTACGGCCCACCGGCCCGTCGGGGCCAGGCCGGGCGGGGGCGGCGTACCCCGCCGACGAGGCCCCGCACCCGCCCCCGGCCGCGGCCGGGTCCCCGTGCCGGACGGCTTCCCCGCCCCCGCCGAGCTGGCTCCGCTGGCCCGCCGGATGCTGGTGGACGCCGTCCGGATCGCCCGCTGGGCGGGGGAGCTCGGCGAGGTCGACAAGCGGGGCGAACTGCTCCCCGAGGACGCCCGCGCGGCGGGCCGCGCACTGGCCATGACGGTCGGCGCCGCGGCCAAGGCCTGGGGCCAGGCGCTGCTGGTCGGCCTGGTCGAGGCCCGCGACGGCGGCGCCGGGCCGGGCTGGCGGCTGCACGCCTGGGAGCACGACGACGAGGCCGTGGTGCGCGGCTGGTCCGCGCTGTTCGACGCCTGGACGCTGCTCGCGCCGGTCCCGCCGGCCGCCCTGCGCGGCGTCTTCACGGTGCTGGCCGGCCAGGCCGTGGACCAGGCCCCGCAGCTGCTCTCCTTCCTGCACCTGGTGGCCGGCCCGGTCGCCGACAGCGAGCTCCTGGAGCTGCTGCGCCGCGGCCTGGACGAGCGCCGGGTCGGCGGCAGCGGGGGCGTGGGCCTGTCGCCCGTGCCGCACGCCGCCTCCGCCGTGTCGGCGGTCCGCGGCACCTGCCGCGAGCCGCAGATCGACACCCCGGCCGCGCCGGCGGACGTCGCCGCCGTCCTGGACTGGATGCTGGACGGCCTCGCGGCCGTCGGCGCCGTGGTGCGCCGGAACGACGCCGCCGAGCTGTCGCCGCTCGGGCACTGGGCGGTGCGGGCGAAGCTGGAGGAGATCTGCACGGTCGCCCAGACCGCGGCCGGCCACATCGAGCAGAGCGCCTACGAGCTGCTGAACGCCTGCGCCGACTACTCGCCGGGCCCGGCCCGGGCCGAGTACCGCGCCTGGGTGGCGGCCCGCCCGGCGGACCGTGCCGTGGCGGAGCTGCTGGACGCCGCCCAGGGCGACGACGCGCTCGTGCGCGGCCTGGCCTTCGAGGCGCTGCGGGTGGCCGGGGGCACGGCCGAGCAGGCGGTGCGCGCGGCCGTGGACGAGCCGGTGCTGCGCCCGTACGCGCTGCTGTGGCTCGCGGAGCAGTCGGACGAGGGCGTGTCCCCGGCCGACGTGCTGGGCGCCGAGGATGCGGCCTGGCTCTGGGTGGACACGGCGGCCGCGGTGCTGGACCACGGCGAGACCGAGCTGCTGGTCGGCCACGTGGAGGGCGCCTCGGCGGGCGACCCGGTGCGGCTGTTCGCCCGGGCCCGGCAGTCGGGGCACCCGCGGGCGGCCTCGGTGCTGACGGCGGTGTCGGGCGTGCACCCGGACCCGGGCGTGGCCCGGGCGGCCCGTCGCTCGGCGTTCAGCGTCCACACCGGCGGGGCGTGAGCGCCCGGAAGCGCGGATTGACTACTGGGGGGGGGGGGGGGCGGGGGCGCCGGCGCCGGCGCGCGCGCGAGAGTGAGCGGGGGGGGGGGCGGGCGCGCGCGCGCCCCCCCCGGCGCCCGCCGCGGCGG
>NZ_JBHWGV010000252.1:0-3348 GCF_042732955.1 Kitasatospora sp. NPDC059747
GGGTAACCTGGCAGGACGCCAGGTTAGCCGTTCTGGGCCAAGGATGGCCCATGACGGCGGCCCACGGTCCAAAGCCGGAGTGAGCAACCGTGTCGAATCTCAAGCCATTTCAGCGAAATGTTTTTGATCTCGGACCATCGCATTCAGGATCGTCAGCAGCTTTCTCATGCATGCAACCAGCGCCACTTTCTTCGTCTTCCCTGCAGCAAGCAGACGGTTGTAGAACCTCTCGATCACCGGGTTATGGCTCTTCGAGGACAAGACAGCCATGTAAAGCACACTTCGCACCTCAGCTCGACCACCCCATATCCGTCTACGTCCTTTGTACAGGCCGCTATCGCAGTTAAAAGGGGCCACACCAACCAATGCAGCCACTTGTTTGCGATTCACTTTGCCTAGCTCAGGAACCATCGCCAGCAGCGAAAGTGCGAGCACATTGCCAACACCTGAGACCTCGCGCAGCAAATCATAATTGGCCTTCCAGGCCGGCGAAGCTTTGATCGCTTCGTGCAAGTCATCGTCTGTACTTTTAAGACGCTTTTGAAGCCAGACGATATGTGCCTTGATATCCCGTCGAAGCGCCTTGAATACCGCCTGTTTCAGTCGAGACTCCTCCGCCACGATCATATCGATAAGCTGACGGCGTCTAGTCAGTAGATCTGCCAGTTCACGAGCGTGTTCATCTGGCATCTCCCGAATTTCGGGTTTGACCGCCTGAGCAAACTCCGCAATCACCTGGGCATCCAGAGCGTCGGTTTTAGCCAGCCGTCCGGTAGCCTTAGCGAAATCACGGACCTGACGGGGATTGACAACAACGACTGGTAATCCAGCAGCGCAAAGCTCGGCAGCGGCAAGCCGCTCATATCCGCCAGTTGCTTCCAGCACCACTAAAGCGGGCATCTGAGCCTTGAGATGCTTAGCTAAACGCTGGATATCTTCTGGAGTATTGAAAAACTGCTCGACTTGGCCAGTAGTGCTGACGAATGAGTCGAGCTTGTTTTTGGAAACATCAATTCCGACGAACGCAGAGTCATGGTCCATGGCGTTTTCCTCACGTCCAACCTTGCAGAATCGGGCTTTACGCCCAGGCAACCGTTCGGACTAGTTTAGAAAAGAACCTGCTTCGACCCATGCTCACTCACGATCTTGAAATCTGAGGGCACCACGGTCTGAAGCAGGTGAAAATAATCTTACAAGGGCACACCGAGCCTAAGCGAGGTGCCGAGTGGTGGGGCAAGAGCGTTTTGCTTACTTTTGCGCTTTTCAAAAGTGAGCCGCTGTAAGAGCGGAACCATAGGCGGCCGTTACCTAAATAACGGATATACCCCCTAACCCAACAACGCCCGAGCAAACTCATCAGACGCAATAAAGTCCATGGCCTTGCGCAACTCGCAAGCCGCCTCAGCCCCAAACACCTCATCAAACCGCACCGCCATCTGCCTGGACACCACCCGCGCCTCCTCGTACTTACGCTGCCCCGCATCGGTCAACAGCACCCTCCGGCTACGGCGGTCCAACTCATCCACCCGCAACACCACCAGCCCATCCCGCACCAGCGGCTTGAGCGTATGCCCCAGGGCCGACAAATCCATCACCAACGACTGCGCCAAGTCACGCATTTTGGGCGCGTCCCCATTGGCAATGTGGTTCATCAACGAATACTGAGTGGCCTTCAGCCCAAACGGCAAAAACGCCTCATCATAGATTTGCGCCATCCGCCGGGACGCACGACGCACGGCTCCATTGGAACAGGTGCTGGGACTATTGAGGACGGGCGGTGCGCATTTCACAGGCTGATCACTCGCTACAGCTAAAGGGTTAACCGAACGTTAATCCGGCAAGATGAATATTGACACATGTAGCAACAAATTAGTTGCGTATGCCTCTAAACGCTATATCGTGGCATATGCCTCTATTTTGACCGGATGTCAGTGCAGTTGGCCCGGATTACAGACGGGCGGGGCAGGAGGGAAGCGCTGTTTGGTACCTCCTTCAGTCATCAACTTCCTGTCTGGATCACATCTATGCTCAACCTCGTGCGCATCGCATTGCGGCGCCCCTATACCTTCCTGGTATTGGCTATTTTCATTCTGATTGTGGGCCCGCTCGCGGCCTGGCGTACCCCGACCGACATCTTCCCCGAAATTCGCATTCCTGTGATTGCCGTGATCTGGCAGTACACCGGCTTGCCTCCGGATCAGATGGCCGGCCGGATCACCTCGCCGTTCGAGCGGGTGCTGACCACCACGGTCAACGACATCCGCCATATCGAGGCGGAGTCGTTGAACGGCTTCGGCATCGTCAAGGTGTACTTCCAGCCGGGGGTCAATATCAGTACGGCCAACGCACAAGTGACGTCGGTGTCCCAGGCCATCCTGCGCCAACTGCCGCCGGGCACCACGCCGCCGCTGGTACTCAACTACAGCGCCTCGACGGTGCCGATCGTGCAACTGGCATTGTCCGGCAAAGGCCTCACCGAACAGAGGCTGGGCGACCTGGGCCTCAACACCGTACGCCTGATGCTGACCACAGTGCCCGGTGCGGCACTCCCATACCCCTTCGGCGGCAAGACCCGCCAGGTGCAGATCGACCTCGACTCGGCGCGGATGCAGGCGCGCGGGCTGTCGGCGCAAGACGTGGCCACTGCCCTCGCTACGCAGAACCTGATCACCCCGATAGGCACGCAAAAGATCGGCAGCTACGAGTTCAACCTGCAACTGAACAACTCGCCGACGGATTTCCACGACCTGGAAAACCTGCCGATCAAGACCTCTGACGGCACTACCGTATTGATTCGTGACGTGGCCACCGTCCGTGACGGCAACCCGCCGCAGACCAACATCGTGCACGTCAACGGCAACCGTTCCGTGTTGCTGCCGGTGCTCAAGACCGGTTCGGCGTCGACCCTCGGGGTGATCGCCGGCATCAAGGACAAACTGGCCGACAACAAAGGCGCGTTGCCGCCCAACCTGAACATCGATCTGATCGGCGACCAGTCGCTGTTCGTGCGTTCGGCCATCAGCGGTGTGGCCCGTGAAGGGGTGATTGCAGCGGCGCTGACCAGCCTGATGATTCTGTTGTTCCTCGGCAGTTGGCGCTCCACGGTGATCATCGCCACCTCGATTCCCCTGGCCATCCTGTCGTCGATTGCCACGCTGTCGGCGCTCGGCGAAACCCTCAACATCATGACCCTCGGCGGCCTCGCATTGGCCGTGGGGATTCTGGTGGACGACGCCACGGTGACCATTGAGAACATCAACTGGCACTTGGAGCAGGGCAAACCGGTGGAGACCGCGATCCTCGACGGTGCGGCGCAGAACGTCACGCCGGCGTTCCTGACGCTGCTGA
>NZ_JBHWGV010000253.1:0-3345 GCF_042732955.1 Kitasatospora sp. NPDC059747
GCCCCACCCCCCCCCGGCGCGCGCCCCGGCGGCCCGGCGGCCCCCGCCGTCCGCGCCCCCCCCGGCCCGGCCCGGGCCCGGGCGCAGGACGTGCTGCTCGCCGCCGTCGCCCAGGCGGTCGCCGAGTGGACGGGGGAGCGCGAGGTGGTGCTGGACGTCGAGACGCACGGCCGGGCCGACCTGTTCCCGGAGGTCGACCTCAGCCGCACCGTCGGCTGGTTCACCGCCGTCCACCCGGTGACGGTCGCACCGGACCGGTCGCCCGGGGAGGCCGGCGAGGTCGGGGAGGCCAGGGAGACCGGGGAGACTGGGGAGGCCGGCCCCGCCGCCACCTACCGCACCGTCCGCGCGCTGCTGGCCGGGCTGCCCGCCGAGGGCCTCGGCCACGGCCTGCTCCGCCACGCCGCGAGCGATCCCGCGGTGCGCGCCCGGCTGGCCGCGCGCCCGCCCGCCACCGTCAACGTCAACTACCTGGGCCGCGCGGGCCGTCTGGTCGGCGGCGGCGCGCCCGCCGAGGGCCGGGTGCTGACCCCGCTGCCGCTCGCCGGCACCGGCGACCGCGGCCCCGACAACCCGCGCCCCTACCCGCTGGAGGTCAGCGCCCTGCTGATCGACGACCGGCTGCTGGTGCGGGTGCGCCACAACGCCGTCGCTCACCCGCAGACCGATGTCCAGCGGCTGCTCGACCGCGTCCTGACCGGCCTGACGGCCATCGTGTCCACGCTCGCGACGGTCCCCGCCGCGGACCGCGCGCACCCACTCGCAGGAGGCCAGTAGTGTCAACAGCCCACCCTCTTCTCCCCTCCGCCACCGCCCTGGTCCGGGCCGGCTGGGCGGCCGCGCTGGGGCGCGACGACTTCGGTGACGAGGACGACTTCTTCGCGGTCGGCGGCCACTCGCTGCTGGTCGCCCGGATCATGGCCGGCATCGGCCGGCGGGTCGGCACCCGCCTGCCGCTGCGGATGTTCTTCGACCACCCGACCGTCTCCGACCTCGCCGGAGCGCTCACGGCCCGGGGGCTCGTCCCCGGCGAGGACCGCGAGGAGAAGGGGGCCGGCGCGTCATGACCGGACCGGACCGCCTCCTGCCCCCGCCGCAGTGGTTCGCCACCGGCCGCCCTTTCCCCGACACCGCGACCGTCCCCGACCTGCTGCGGGCCGCCGCCCGGGCCCACCCCGACCGGCCCGCCCTGGTGGCGAGCGACGGCACCGCCCTGACCCACGGCGAACTCGACGCCTGGACGGACCGGCTGGCCCGACTGCTGGCCGAGCGCGGCATCGGCCGCGGCTCGTACGTGGCGCTGTACGCCGACCGCACCCCGTCGGCTGCCGCCTCCCTGGTGGCGGTGCTCAAAGCCGGTGCCGCGTACGTGCCGATCGACCCGGCCTGGCCCCGGGCCCGCGCCCTCGAACTCCTCACCGACCTCGGCGTGAGCTGCGTCGTCGCCGGCCGCGCCCGCCTCAAGGCCGTCCAGGAACTGCGCTGGGACGCGCCCTCGGTGCGCGAGGTGATCTGCCCCGAGATCACCGCGAAGGACACCTGGGCCGAGGTGCTGGACCGCGAGATGGTCGAGGAGTTCTTCGACTTCCTCTCCGGCGAGCCCGACCCGCTGGAGGCGGCCGGCTTCAACCTCCGCCGCTCCGAACGCCCCTACCGGCCGGGCGACGTGACCGGCTACCGCGACCACGTCGGGCGGCTGGGCCGCGAGGCGGCCGGCGAGGGCGCCCGGATCCTGGAGGTCGGCTGCGGGTCCGGCCTGATCACGGAGGCGCTGGCGCCCACCGCCGCCCGCTACGTGGCGGTCGACCCGTCCTCGGTGGCCGTCGACCGCAACCTGGCCGCGGCGGCCGCGGGCGGCTACGCGGCGGAAGGCGCGGTCTGCTACGCCCACGAGGTGCCGCAGGCCGTGTCCGGAACCTTCGACCTGGCGATCATGGCGAGCACCGTCCAGTTCCTTCCGGACCTGGACTACTTCCTGGAGACCCTCCGGGGCCTGCTGCCGATGCTCCGCCCCGGCGGCACCCTGCTGCTGGCCGACCTCATCGACCCCGGCCTGGAGGCCCACGCGGGCCTGCGGATCCCGCCCGCCCTGCTGGAGCGGCTCCCGCAGCTCCTGCCGCCGGTCGCCGGGGTCGAGGTGCGCCGCCGCCGCGCGGAGGACTTCGCCGGCGAACTCTCCCACCGCTACGACGCGTTCATCACCGTGGGGGAGGGCACGGCACCCGCCGTGCGGCCCGGCCGGGTGTGGACCGGCGCCGACATCGAGGCCAGGCCCGCCGGAGCGCTGCCGCCCGGCACCGTCACCGCGGACGACCTCGGGTACGCCGTGTTCACGTCCGGCTCCACCGGCAAGCCCAAGGGCGTCATGGTCCAGCACCGCCCGGTCGTCAACCTGATCGACTGGCTGAACCGGACCTGGGCGGTCGGGCCGGGGGACCGCATCCTCGCGGTCGCCTCCTTCTGCTTCGACCTGTCCGTCTACGACCTCTTCGGGGTGCTCGCGGCGGGCGGCTCGGTGCACCTGGCGACCCAGCCCGAGATCGCCGAACCCGAGGTCCTGATCGACCTCCTGGAGGCCGAGCCGATCACCCTGTGGGACTCGGCACCGGCCGCGCTCGCGATGCTCACCCCCTTCCTCGACGGACGGCCCGCCGACGGCCTCCCCGCCGAGGCGCGCGGCTCGCTGCGCCTGGTGCTGCTGAGCGGCGACTGGGTGCCGCTCACGCTCCCCGACGAGATCCGCACGGCCTTCCCCCGCGCCGAGGTCGTGGCCCTCGGCGGTGCCACCGAGTGCACGGTCTGGTCCAACGCCTTCCCGGTGGGCGAGGTGGACCCGGCCTGGCCGAGCATCCCGTACGGCCGTCCGATGGCCAACGCCCGCTACCACGTCCTGGACGCCGCCCTGCGGCCCCTGCCCGTGGGGGAGCCGGGCGACCTCTACATCGCCGGGGCCTGCGTCGCGGCGGGCTACGCGGGCCGGGCCGCGCTGACCGCCGCGTCCTTCCGTCCCGAACCCGGCTCGCCGGAGCCCGGCGGGCGGATGTACCGCACCGGCGACCGCGCCCGCTGGCTGGCCGACGGCAACCTGGAGTTCCTCGGCCGGCTGGACGAGCAGGTGAAGGTGCGCGGCCACCGGATCGAACTCGGCGAGGTCCAGCACGCCCTGCACCAGTGCCCGGGGGTGCGCGCCGCGCTCGTCACCACGGTGGACCGGCCCGGCGGCCGGGACCTGGTCGCCTTCTACGTGCCGGCGGCCGACGGGCCGGCCCCCGAGGAGGCCAGGGCGCACCTCCACGCCCGGCTGCCCGCGCACCTGGTGCCCGCGCGGGTGCTGGCCGTGGTCGC
>NZ_JBHWGV010000254.1:0-3338 GCF_042732955.1 Kitasatospora sp. NPDC059747
CGCCCGCGCGCGCGCCACGCCGCCCGCCCCGCCGCGCTCTCGTTCGCTGGGGCCGCGCGGCGGGCGGGCCTGGTCTGCCGGGCGGGCCCCCCGGCCACCCGGGCACCGGTGTCGATGTCAGTGCCGCCCGGTAGCCTCGGCCGCTTGCGCAGCCATCGAGAACCGGAGGGCAGTGGCGTGAGCACCGGGGCCTTGCCGGAAACGGACGGGGTCCTCGTCCCGCACCAGCCCACCCCGGACCTGGGTGCCCCCGGTCCCCCAACGACCGCTCCTCTACGGCTCCGCGAGACCGCCGCTACCCGGGCCCGGCAGGATGCCCTTGCCGACGAGTTCGTTCGGAACCTCACCCGGCCCGAGGTCGCGTTCGGCACGCTGCGGATCAGCGACAAGGACATCTGCCTGTGGCGATGTTCCGTGAATCACGAGCACCCGGAATGGGAGAAGACCTTCCTCCTCCGGGCACGGAGCGACCACCCGAGTGGCTGCCCGGAGTGCTCGTGGGTCCGTCGGTACGGTGCGACGCCGGGGACGTCGCTCGCCGAACGGTTCCCGCACATCGCGGAGCAGTTCGTCGCCAACGAGTCCCATCCCGGCAGAGGCCCCGGTGTTCTCACGCCGGGCAGCGATTCGGTCTGCCGCTGGCGGTGCGCCCGCGGGCATGCGTGGACGGCTCCGGTGCACAAGCGGACCCACCGCGGTGACGGCTGCCCCGCCTGCTCCGCTCCCGGAACGTCGCGCTTCGAGGCAGAGGTCGCCGCTCTCCTCGCGGCGGCAACCTCCTTGACCGTCACCATCACCGCGAAGGTCGACGTGCCCGGAGTCCGAGGGCCGGCCGATCTGTACATCCCCGCAATCGGGTTGTACATCGACCTGGACCCCGCGCACACACATGGTTCGGTGTCCAGCGTCCAACGGGACACGGCGAAGGCGAGGGCCATGGCCGACAGCGGGCTCACCTTCGTCAGGGTACGAGAGGAGGGTCTCCCCCAGGTGCCTGGTCGCTCGATCACGGTCACCGGCCGATTCGGCGCACGGACCTGGGCGCAGCAGATGGCCACGATTTTCATCGAGCACGGCGTCACCTGGAACGAGCTGACCGAGGAGCAGGTCGCTGTCGTCCTTGGCGCCGTGCACAGGACGTGGTCGGAGCGCGCGGGCCGGCCGGAGGAGAGCGCCCTCGACAGGGCACCCCGTCTGGCTGGGGAGTTCCTGGCGAACCGCACCCGCCACGGTGTCGGGCTGGAGTGGCTGTCCCCCGGTGCGGAGGACATGATCCTCTGGCGTTGCGCGACGTGCTCCCACGAGTGGACCGCCACCGTCAACGACCGCGCCGCGTCCGGCTACGGCTGCAACACCTGCGGTACGAGGCGAGCCGCGAAGAAGCGGAGCACCCCGAAACCCGGCGAGTCCCTGGCGGAAACACATCCGGACGTCGCCGACGAGTTCGTCCGCTGCCTGACCCGGCCCGAAGCCACGCCTCGGACCATGCGTGCCGGCGCCAACGAACGGTGCGAGTTCCGCTGCTCCGCACCGGGCTGCGGCCACGTGTGGCGGACTCACCTGCCCAACCGGACACGCCCGGACATCCGGTCCGGGTGTCCGATCTGCGCGAGGCGGCGCGAGAGCAAGGTCGGGCGCGTACGGCAGGGTCGATCGCTGCAGAGCGACTACCCCGCGCTTGCTGCCGAGTTCGGCGGCTGCACGGAGGAACCGGACCGAACGGCCGACCGGCTCGCACCCAACTCCGCACTGACCTGCCGATGGCACTGCGGGGAGTGCGGGCACACCTGGACCTCACCGGCCCGAATGCGGGTCAAGAACTACAACCGCTCCCACGGAACGGCCTGCCCCGACTGTGGACATCGCCTCCGCAACTCCAACTCCAAGCGCCAGGGAACCGGCGGCTACGGGCAAGGAGGGGCCGGGACCGGTTGAACCGGCCGGTGGCACGGGGTCTGTCGACCGGGGTGACCCCGCTGTACGGGGCGGCGCGGAAAGCACGAGGCGGCCCGGTGGGGCCGGCCGGAGGCGACGATGGTGGACAGGTGACCGGGCTGCCTCGGGTCTCGCCCCGAGGCAGCCCGGTCACCGTGCGGCCCGCTCGGCTCGCCCGGGTCTCTCCCGCCCCTAGAACGTCGCCTTGGCGCAGTTGCCGGGGTTGGTGGACCAGAGTGTCTGGCTGAACCAGGTGAAGTCGGGCCGCTGGACTCCTACCACCATCCAGCAGCGCTGGCCGCGGCCGGCGACCATGACGTCGCGGCGCCCGCGGTCGTAGACGCCGTGGAGTTTTCCGTCCGCCCCCTTGTAGACGGTGTAGACGAAGAGGTTGCAGGTGCGCTCGCCCGAGCGGACGGCGGTGCCGACCCAGGTGGGCGTGTTCGAGATGAGGCCGCCGGTATAGCTGAACTTGGCCTCCACGCGGCAGCCGCCCGAGTAGAAGTGCACGTCGAAGCTGTGGTTGGTGTTCCAGACGCCCTCGGGATATCCGGCTGCGCTCGCGGTGCTCACGTTCGCGAACGCCAGGCCGGCGGCCACTCCCACGGCCACGAGGACCTTCCGGGCGACTCCCATGCGCTTCGTGCTCATCACTGCCTCCGGCAGAAGGGATGGTGCACATCAAGGACACGTCGATGATGTGGCTCAACTCACCCATAAATGAAGGGATTTGAGCGAGATATGAGCCTGGGATGCCACCTGCTCGACCCGACCGCCCACATCTCCTTCACCCGGTGACCGCGTTGGCGAAGCAGTGGGCCGTGTTCCGTTCTCCCCGTCCGGCCCGGCTTCGGTGTTGCCGTCGGTCCTGATCCCGGGTCAGACTTCCTGGTGCAACCGCCCGTCGACGGGTACGGCCTGTTTCCGGGCGGGCGGCTGGCCTACGGAGGGGAGCCCGTACGACGTGCCGTTCTTCAAGCGCAAGGCCAAGGCCGAGAGCAACAGCAGCAACTGGCAGGACCACCCGGCGGCTCGGCTGCAGGTGGGGATGACCAGGGACCGGTTGGTCGAGATCCTCGGCCCGCCGACCAAGTCCATCGGCGGGGAGGAACTCCTCGGTGGCTACGGGTCCGTCAGCGGATCGGCCCGGGCTGTCGACAGCGTGTCGAGCAGCGAGTACATGATCTTCGAAGCCACGCCGAGCGGATACGAGACCTGGGTGGTTCTCCAGCGTGGTGCAGTCGTCAGCGCGCAGATCAAGACGTCCGGCACGCCGCGCGAGGTCGTCCTGGAGGTCGGGGAGCCCATCTAGGTTCTGTACGGCGGATCTTGTGACCGTCGCATGATCGGCTCGTTGTACTGGTCATGGGGCGGGGAGATCTGAGCAAGGACGAGTGGGACCG
>NZ_JBHWGV010000255.1:0-3311 GCF_042732955.1 Kitasatospora sp. NPDC059747
GTGCCGACCGGAGGATCAGCAGTCGTCCGCGTCGTGGTGCGGGTGCATGTCCACGTTGGCGCAGCTGTTGCCGAAGGCCGGGTTCAGCAGGCCGATGACGTTGACGGTGTTGCCGCAGACGTTCAGCGGGATGTGGATCGGCACCTGGATCTGGTTGCCGGAGAGCACGCCGGGGGAGCCGGCGGCCACGCCCTGGGCGCCGGAGCTGGCGAACGCGCCGCCGGCCGCACCGAGGACCAGACCGGTGGTGGCCAGCGTCAGGACGGCGGCCTTCTTGAGGTTGCGCATGTTATTTCCTCCGTTTTCTGCCCGACGGATCGCGAATGTCGGGAGCCGGGCGAGCAGGAATGCTCGCCCGCTGGCTTCTGGGATTGCCGTGGTTTGTCACTCCGTCGGCGCACACCGGCGTGTTCCGCCCATGGCTCGGGCGTGGCCGCGGTGGCCGCTTCTCGGCGCCTCGCGGACGGTTTCCCGCACGGCCGGGATAAGGTCCGGGGCAAGGCGCGACCAGGAGGAATTCCCGGTCAGGCGTTGAGGCAGTGATTGCCGAACGCCGGGTTCAGGAGGCCCGCCACGTCGACCGAGTTGCCGCACACGTCGAGCGGGATGTGCACGGGGACCTCCACCGAGTTGCCCGAGACCACGCCGGCGGAGCCGGCCGCGACACCCTCGGCGGTCGCGCCGTGCAGGTGGTGGGCGGACGCGACGCCGGCACCGGCGGCGAGCAGGGCGGCGGTGGCCGCGGTGCCGGCGACGCCGTGGGCTAGCTTGCGCATGGGCGGTACTCGATTCGTGTAGGGGCCTGAGTGGAGCGTGTTCCGCCAGGGAGAACGAGGCAGGGCGCGAGGGGAAACGGTCCGGTCCGGTGATCACCCGAATGCCGGGTACCGCCACCGTTGCGCCACACGGGTGACATGGCGTGTGCGCTCGCAACCGCTCCCGACGGGTCTCGTTCTAGTTGTCGCACTCCCCGTGCATCTCTGTTGAACAGTCAGGAGGCTCGTATGAGCATCAAGAAGACGGCTGCCGTCGGTGCCGCCGTGGTGGGTATCGTCGCCGCGGGCGCGGGCTCCGCGATGGCCAGCTCGGGCGCCGAGGGCGTCGCCGCGGGTTCCCCCGGTGTCATCTCCGGCAACCAGATCCAGATCCCGGTGCACATCCCGGTCAACCTGTGCGGCAACTCGGTCGACGTCATCGGTGCGCTGAACCCTGCGTTCGGCAACCACTGCGCCAACCTGGGCTGATTCCGCACCCGGTTCGGCCGGGTGTCGAGCCGCCGTCCCGCGCTTCCCTCCTGGGGTGCGGGCGGCGGCTCTTTCGCATGTCCGGGGGCGTCGCGACGGCCCGCGGAGCGTCAACTTCCGCTGCTGTCACAAGCCTTGTTGCGTTACTTGTCAGTACCTAGAATGTGAGACCTGCTCATCTTTCTGCTCCGCGTTCTTGCTCCGCGCCGCTCGGCGCCCCCGGCCGGGCGGTCCCCACCCCCCCGCAAGGAGTCGCGTGTGATCAGGTCACGACTGTCGGCGGCGCGCAGAACCCGGACGGTTGCGCGCCGCTCCCCGTACGGCGCACTTCTCGCCGTGAGCGCCCTCGTCGCCACTCTCGGCCTGGCCGGCGCACCCGCCGCCCTCGCCGACCAGGCCCCCGCGGCCGACGGCGCCCGCCCGGCCGCGATCGTCGCCCTCGGCGACAGCGCCATCTCCGGGGAAGGCGCCGGCACCGACACCGGCGACGGCTACTTCCCGGACACCGACACCCCCACCAACTACTGCCACCGGCACCCGAAGTCGGAGGTCTTCGTCACCGACATCCCCGGGGTGACCCCGATCGACCTCGCCTGCTCCGGCGCCCAGACCGGCGACCTGGTCAGCGACCCGGAGCTGGCCAAGATCACCGGCGGCGGCAGCGGCGACTTCGGCGAGCCCAAGCAGGACGTCAAACTCGCCGACGCGGCGGGCAAGTACGACGTCAAGATGGTCGTCGTCACGATCGGCGCCAACGACGACTTCGACTTCAGCGGGATCATGATGCACTGCCTCGCGCAGTACTTCCCGATCCCGAAGAGCCAGGGCTGCCGCGACACCATCGGCAGCGCCGACATCGCCCAGCGGGCCAAGCGCGTCCAGCCCAAGGTCGTCGCGGCGCTGCAGAACATCCGGCAGACCATGCGCCGGGCCGGCTACGCGGACTCCTCGTACCAGCTGGTCTACCAGTCGTACTTCAACCCGATCACACCGGACATCCGCCGCAACGACTACCTCGGCAAGATCGCCGACGGCTGCCCGGCCTTCCCCGAGGACCTGGCCTGGGGCCACAACTGGGTGGTGCCGACGTTCAGTGACGCGCTCCGCTCGGCGGCCGAACAGGTGCCCGGCGTGCGGTACCTGGACCAGCGGCGGGTCGCCTTCGGGCACGAGGTCTGCGCCGAGTGGACCAGCTCCCCGTACGAGTACAGCAACGGGGACGTCATCAACCTCTCCGAGTGGGCGCGCAACGGCTGCGACTCGCAGATCGGCATCCCCGGCCTGTGCATGAACATGGTCCGCCAGTCGTACCACCTGCGCGTCGCCGGCTACCGCGGCGAGGGCGTCTGCCTCGGCCAGTTCTTCGCCCGGCCCGACCAGGCGGAGGCCTACTGCACGCTCAACCAGCAGAACACCACGTCCATCCAGCCGCTCACCCCCGGGCAGCCGTTCGGCGACGGCCCCGAGGACGGCGCCTGGTACCAGCTGACCAACGCGGCCACCGGCAACGCGCTCGACCTCACCGGCGGCGGCACCTACGGCGACGCGACCAACGGCCGCGCCGCGATCAGCTACCCGGCCACCGGCGGGCTCAACCAGTCGTTCGTCCTGGAGGCGAAGGCGGGCGGCGGTTACGAGCTC
Organism: Kitasatospora sp. NPDC059747; assembly: GCF_042732955.1. Lineage (NCBI taxonomy): Bacteria > Bacillati > Actinomycetota > Actinomycetes > Kitasatosporales > Streptomycetaceae > Kitasatospora > Kitasatospora sp. NPDC059747. Next base: position 2,886 of record NZ_JBHWGV010000255.1, read on the forward strand.
GACTTCAGCGGCAACCGGGACATGTGCCTGGACGCCGACGCCGCGTCCGTCGCCGTCGGCACCCGGATCCAGCAGTGGGGCTGCAACGGCGGCGGCAACCAGCACTGGGTGTTCAAGCCGGCCGGCGGCGGCCGCTACACGGTCGCCGACTCCCAGGACCAGGGCAAGGTGCTCACCGCCGGCGGCGGCCGCGACGCGCAGGGCAACCCGCTCGTCGTGCTCGCGGCCGACACCGGCGCCGCCGACCAGCTCTGGCAGCTCACCAAGCTCGGCATCGTCTACCTCCACGGCTGACACCGCCGCAGACACCGCCGCGCCCCGGTCCGCCCGCCGCCGGGGGGCGGGCGCGGGGCGGGCCCCGCCCCCGCCCCGGGGGGGGGCGGGGGGGGGGCGGCCCGCCCCCCGCCCCGGGGCGGCGGGGGGGCC
>NZ_JBHWGV010000256.1:0-3173 GCF_042732955.1 Kitasatospora sp. NPDC059747
CGCGGCCGGCAAGGCCCTGGACGGCACCATCGACGACGTCCGCGCCTTCCTGACGGTCGGCCAGTTCAAGGCCCGCGACGACGACAACCGCGTCCAGGTCACCCAGTTGCTCACGACCGGCGGCCCCGAGGTCAAGGCCGCCGCCCAGGCCGTCCTGTCCGGCCCCGCCGACCGGCTGGTGCCGTTCCTGCAGAGCGGCCTGGCCAAGGCCCAGCAGCGCGACGCGATGACCGCCGCCCACGTGGCGACCATCCAGTCCTACCTCGCCGCCATCGACGGCTCGGTCGCCCGGGCACGGCAGTACGCGGCCCAGGCCGCCCAGTCCTACGCCACCGCCCGCAACGCCGCCAACGAGGCCGCCGGCTACGCCAACCAGGCGAGCCAGTCCGCCCAGCAGGCCCAGGGCTTCGCCGCCCAGGCCGCCCAGTCCGCGCAGGCCGCCCAGGCCTCCGCGGCGCAGGCGGCCCAGTCTGCACAGCAGGCCCAGGCCGCCGCGGCCTCCGCCAACGCGGCCGCCCGCAGCGCCGGCTTCTCGGCGTCGGCGGCCACCAGCTACGCCGCCCAGGCCCAGCAGTTCGCGGCCGCCGCCAAGACCGCCTCCGACCAGGCCCAGGCCTCGGCCGCCGCGGCCAAGCAGAGCGCCGACCAGGCCGCCAAGGCCGCCGCCGACGCCCAGGCCGCCGTCTGGACCAAGCAGTGCGCCGACACCGTCGACGGCGTGCTGCAGGACCAGACCGCCACGGTCGACGCCCAGGGCCGGGTCTCCTACGTCGAGGCCGTCCCCCAGGACGACATGAAGACGGACCCGGTCAAGGACGACATGTCCCACTGCACCGCCGGTGACTACACCGAGGGCCGCAGCGGCATCATCATCAAGAACATCGACCCCAAGGTCTGGCACGACAACGGCAAGGGCGACACGGTCTGTGACGTCACGGTCAACGTCAAGATCACCGGCACCGTCAACTACGTGATGAAGACCTGCCCGGAACCGGGCCTGTCGATCGTCGCCTGCGCCGGCAAGTACAGCGTCTGGAACACCGTCGTCGTCAGCAGCACCCAGGTCAGCGACCAGCGCGACGAGACCGTCCAGCTGAGCTACACCGACTACAAGCTGCACTACTCGCCGCAGGCGCAGCTGGGCAACCTGCTGTACCACGCGCTGACCGACGACTTCGTCAAGTGCTACCACGACCCCGGCCTCAACGCGTCCTGCGCGTGGGCCGCGTCCAACTTCATCCCCTACGGCACCCTCGCCAAGGGCGCCAAGGCCATCGTCGCGTTCCGCTTCGCCCTGGAGACCGGCGTCGGCATCGAGGACGCCAAGCTCGCCGTCCAGGCGACGCTCAACGGCTACAGCCAGGCCGCCATCAGCAAGCTGACCTCCACGGCCGACATCGTCGCCAAGTTCCGCCAGACCCTGGCGGACGGCGTCGGTGCCGACGCGGCGCTGCAGGCCCTGAAGAACAACTCGGACATCGAGCGGGGCCTGGTCGACCAGCTGGGCGACGAGCTCACGATCGCCAACGGCGCCCGCGCGGGGTGCCCGACCAACAGTTTCCCGGCCGGCACCAAGGTGCTCATGGGCGACGGCACCACGCGGGCCATCGAGACCCTGCACGCCGGTGACGTGGTGCTCGCGGCGGACCCCGCCACGGGAACCAGCGGGCCCCGCCCGGTGAGCGCCACCGTCTACACCCCCGACGACCGCGACTTCACCGAGCTCACGGTCCGCGCCCCCGACGGCGGCCAGGGCGCGGTCACCGCGACCGACCACCACCCGTTCTGGGTGGAGTCGGCCGGCACCTGGACCGACGCCGGCGACATCCGCCCCGGCGACACGCTGCGCACGGACACCGGCGCCGTCGTCCAGGTCGCCTCGGTCCGCCACTGGACCGGCCTGGAGCCCGCCTACAACCTCACGGTCGAAGGCCTCCACACCTACTTCGTCCTCGCGGGCGACCGCCCGCTGCTGGTGCACAACAGCAGCCTGTGCCCGTCGCGGATCTGGCAGATCCTGCAGAAGCTCGGCCGGCGGCCGGGCGACGAGGGCCCGACCGCCGGGCAGGTGCTCCTGCGCGACGGCGACAACCTGGTGGAGTGGAAGGGCCCGGTGGTCAGCGGCAGCAACGGCGATCCCGCGACCGCGGCCATGGTCCAGGACATCAGCAACTGGCTCCGGCGGCCCGGTTCCACCGTTCCCCCGGTCCCGGACAGCACGCTGATCTACCCGACCGCCGACCACGTCGAGACGAAACTCGCGTGGGTCATGGCACGGGACGACATCAAGTACGCGGAAGTCGTCATCAACAACGAGAAGGGGCTGTGCGGTCCCGCGTTCTCCTGCGGATACTCCGTTCCCGACATCCTCTACACTGACCAGATCCTGAAGGTCCGCTGGTGGAACAAGGCGGCAGGAAAGCTGGACGAGATAACGCTCTCAGGGACGAGGCCGCGCCCGTAATGATTCTTCACATGTCGTTCGACGGGGAAGACGCATATCCTTCCGGCCCCGAGGAAACCGACCGTCTGATCTCGGAGGCTTTCCACTCCGTCAGCGTGAAGGAAGTCCGTGACGGGAAGTACGTCACGGGCGGCCAGGCCTCGTTCTGCTACACCGAGCCGCCGAAGAGGTTTCCCAGCACCTACCTCTTCGTCGCGGTCAACGAGCTGAGCGGCTTCGGCGCCCTCACCTGGTGCACGGACGGACAGGCCCCCCGGAAGGGCGGGATCTACGACCACGCGTGGATCTCCGACAACCCGGACCCGTCCGGGACGGACTCCCGGCTCGTCTCGGAGACGTACCACCCGAGGTTCCACGACCGGGCGAGCGCGATTCCGCTGCCCCTGGTCCGCGCGGCCGTCGAGGAATACTGCCGCTCCGGCACCGGTGAGCGCCCGGAATGCGTCGACTGGGTGAGCGGGGAGATCAGCGGCCAACGGCACGACCGCCCACCGTTCGAGGACGAAGTGGTCCAGGGCCACACGGAGCCGAACTGGGACACCTTCTTCGACGGAGCCCCGCGGTCCGAATGACATCGCCGGGGGGGGGGGGGTGCCCGCCCCCCCCGCCCCGGCCGCCCCCGGGAAAGTCTAAGAACCCGCCCCCCACAACGGGGCGCGGGCGGCGGGGGGGCCAGGCCGCGCGGGGGGGGGGGGTGGCGATGGGGCGG
>NZ_JBHWGV010000257.1:0-3157 GCF_042732955.1 Kitasatospora sp. NPDC059747
CCCCATCCCCCAGACCCCTGACCCACCACCCCGGGGGATGGAAGGAGAGCGAGGAAGGCGGGCCGTCAGATCGGCGGGGCCCGCCGGGTGCGCGGGCCCCGGGCGGGCCGGGGCCCCGCCGCGGCGGCCGGGGCGGGCGGGGCGGGCGGGGCGGGCTGCTGGCCGGGCGTCCCGGGGGCGGGCGTGCCCGGGGCGGGGGTCGCGGCCGGGTCGGTCGGCGCCCCGCTCGGGCTCGCGGGCCCGCTGGTCGGGGAGGCCGTGGCGGCGGGGGTGCCGGGCGGGGTGCCGGGCGCGTCGGGCTCCGGCGCGGGCGCGTCGGGGCGGCTCGTTCCGGTGCCGCCGAGCTGCTCGACGGCGTCGGTGCCGACCTCGCCCCGGCCCATCACGAGCGGGAGGCCCATCAGCACGACGCCGACGGCGGCCGCGGCGACGGCCGGGCGGGGCACCCGTCGGCGGCCGGCGCGCTCCCCCGCTGGTTCGAGCGCGCCGGCCTCGTCGGTCGAGCCGGGCGCGGCCGGCGCGGCGGGCTCCGCAGGCGCGGTGGAGCTGGTGCCGGTCCCGGTGGCGGCCGGGCCGGCGGCATGGGGGGCGACCGAGGCGAGTGTCCTCGCCGCCCGGGCGGGGGCCTGCGCGATGGCGCGCTTGAGCGCGACCAGGCGGGCGGCGGCGGGAACACCGGGCCGGCCGGCCGCCGCAGGGGCGGGCAGCGCAACGGAGGCAGGGGCAGGAGCGGGCTGGGCCACCGGCGCCGCAGCGCTCGTGCCCTCCGCCCCGCCCTCGTCCATCCCCCAGGCCACCGCCGGCAGCCGGTACCCGGTCGATGCGCCGCCGTTCGTTTCCTGGCTCGTGCCCACCACAGCTCCCTGGCTCCCGTCGGGTTCCCGTTGTCCCGTGTCCCGTTCCCGCGAGGCGCCGACGCCGTGCCGCCGGAGCCTCCGCCACGGTGCACGGACGGAGCCCGGCCCGCGGTTCACCCCGGGAGCCGGAACTTTCGCCCGTTCACGGCCGCCCTCCCGCCGGGCCGCTGAACCGCCGGGCCACGGCGGGGCGTTCACCCTGTCGAGGTTTTTCAGGCCCCGACCGAGGAGAGTCCATGTCCCACGACCGTGTCGGCCGGCGCGCCGCGCTGCGCGCAGCCGTCGCCGTCTCCGCCCTCGCCGGACTGGCCGCCGCCTGGGCGGCACCGGCCGCCCTCGCCGCCGCCCCGCGTCCCGCCGCCCCCGGGAGCTCCGCGCCGGATGCACCGGACGCACCGGCCGCCGGCGGGACGGACTGGCTGCACGTCGCCAACGGCCGCCTGGTGTACGGGCACGACGCGCAGGGCAACCGGATCCCCGACTTCTCCTACGCCGGCTACCGCAACGGCGCCCAGCCGCTGCCGACCGCGAAGGTCGCCGTCACGCTGGACCCGGCCCCCTCCGGCGACGACGCCGACCGGATCCAGCAGGCGCTCGACAAGGTCGCCGCGATGCCGGTCGGCCCGGACGGGCTGCGCGGCGCCGTGATGCTGTCGGCGGGCACGTTCCGGGTCGGCAAGGCGCTGCGGATCAAGGCGTCCGGCGTGGTGCTGCGCGGCGCGGGCAGCGGGAGCGGCGGGACGGAGCTGGTCGCCTCGGGCGAGCCCCGGCCGCTGGTCGAGCTCGCCGGCGAGGGCGCGCCGCAGAAGAACGGCGCCGAGCACGCCGTCACCGACGACTACGTCCCGGTGGGCGCGACGACGCTGACGCTGGACTCGGCGGCGGGCCTGAAGGCGGGCCAGCAGATCGTCGTCCAGCGCCCGCAGGAGGACGCGTGGATCAAGGCCGTCGGCATGGACAGCATCCCGCCGCGCCCGGACGGCACGCCGTCCAAGCCGTGGACCCCCAACGACGGCCTGCAGTTCCAGCGCACCGTCACCGCGGTCGACGGCAACAGGGTCACGCTCGACATCCCGCTGACCAACGCCCTGGAGAAGCAGTACACCCACGCCAAGGTGTGGGCCTACGACTTCCCGGGCCGGATCTCGCAGGTCGGCGTGGAGGGCTTCAGCGCCGACGGCTCGGCCTTCACGTCCGCCCCCGGCTACGACGAGCACGGCTACTTCGCGAGCCGCTTCGTGGACTTCGCCGCCGTGCAGGACGCCTGGGCGCGCGACATCGCCGCCGACCGGTTCGGCGCGGGCGTCGGCTCGATCGGCGCCACCGCGTCCCGCGTCACCGTCGCCGACACCAGCGCGACCGGCATGGAGCACGCCGTCCCGCAGCGCGCGCCGTTCGCCCAGCCCGGCGCGTACAGCATCGACGGCCAGCAGAGCCTCGTCGTCAACTGCAAGGTGAGCGGCAGCAACGTCCACGCGTGGCTGACCGGGGCCCGGGTGGCCGGGCCCAACGTGTTCTCGCACTGCACCTCGGACAACACCGGCGGCTTCCGCCTGGACGCGGGCCCGCACCAGCGCTGGGCCACCGGCACCCTGTACGACGACATCACGATGCTCCACTCGCGCGGCCCGAGCGACGACCTCGCGCTGACCAACCGCGCCAACGCGGGCTCCGGCCAGGGCTGGGCCGGCGCCAACCAGGTCATGTGGAACGCCGACGTCGGCTACTACGGCGTGGAGAACCCGCCCACCGCGCACAACTGGGCCTTCGGCACCCGGGGCACGCCGGTCGAGGGCCGCCAGACCGGCGTCCTCGTCTCCACCGGCACCCCCGTGCAGCCCGAGAGCCTGTACGCCCAGCAGCTCGCCGAGCGCGGCGGCGCCGCTCCCTCGCCGGCCCCCGACCCGGCGCCCACCAGCGGTCCGGCCACGGCCCCGCCCGGCACCCCGGCGCCGAAGCCGAGCACGACCGCCAAGGCGACGGCCCCCGCGGCAGGCGGGCCCGCACCGGCCGCCTCGCCCACCGGTACGGCGACGGCGACCGGTTCGACCACGGCCGCGCCGTCCGCCCCCCACAGCAGCACCACGGCCACGGCAGCCGGGCCCTCCGGCAGCAGCCTGGCCGCGACCGGCTCCGAGGGCCTGTCCACCATGCTGACGGTCGCCGGCGGCACCATGATCGCGGGCGGCGTCGCCCTCGGCCTGGCCCGCGAACGCCGCCGCGGACGCCACTCCGGCTGACCCCGCCCCGAGACGGCGAACGGCCCCCGGCCGGTGAACTCCCAGTCTCTTATACACAAA
>NZ_JBHWGV010000258.1:0-3139 GCF_042732955.1 Kitasatospora sp. NPDC059747
GGCCACAACGGCGGGCCCGCCCGCCCCGGGTACCCACGGCTCCCCCGCCGTCGGCGGTTGCACCGGCACCCGGGGCTCCACCGGCACCGGCCGCCGCCGTCTGGCCCGCCGCGCCCGCGCCCTCGTCCACAGCGCCCGCCCCCGCCGCTGAGCCCGGGGGGCTACATGGAACTCTGGCTGCTCAACAGCTTCTCGACCGTCACGCTGACCCTCCTGGTGGTCGGCGGCTCCGTCCTGCTGGCCATCGCCGCCAGCACGCTCGCCACCCGCCGGTTCCCCCGGCTCGTGGAGGGCGAGAACAACGACATGGTCGGCGTCGTGCTCTCCCTGTTCGGCGCGATCTACGGGATCATCCTGGCCTTCGTCATCGTCAACCTGTGGACCCAGTTCCAGGACACCCAGAAGGTGGTCGCCACCGAGGCCACGTCGATCTCCCAGATCGTCCGCGACGCCCGCGCCTTCCCGCCGGACGCCCAGGCCACCGTCGACGGCGCCGTCCGGGACTACGTGCACGCCGTCGTCGAGCAGCAGTGGCCGCTCATGAACGCCGGGCACGGCGACTTCGCGGCGACGTCCGCCAAGGTGGACGACTTGTACACGGCGCTGCGCGCCTACGAGCCGCAGACCCAGTCCCAGCAGGCCTTCTACGCCGAGGCCCTGGACAGCCTGAACGACGCGGTCGGCCAGCGCCGCGCCCGGATCTTCGCCAGCCGCGACGAACTGCCGGCGCTGCTCCAGGTGCTGATCCTCGGCGGCGCGGTGGTCATCATGCTGCTGACGTTGCTGTACGGCATCCGCAGCCGGCGGACCAGGCTGCTGTTTGTCGGCTCGGTCGCCGCGCTGATCGGCTTCAGCCTGCTGCTCGTCCCGGTGCTGGACCGGCCGTTCGCCGGGGGCGTGAGCGTGTCGCCCGAACCGTTCAAGCAGAGCGCCCTGGCCGAGTTCTGGTGACGTCGGCGCAGGTGGGCGCCCCGCTCGTCCTAGACTTCCGGCCATGACCACCCCTGACCCCGCTTCGCGGGAACGGCTCGCCCGGCTCGTCGAGCTGTCCTCCGGCAGCTACCTGCTCGTCACCACCTACAAGAAGGACGGCACCACCGTGCCGACCCCGGTCTGGGTGGTCCGCGACGGCGACGCGCTCGGCGTCTGGACCGTCGCGGACTCCTGGAAGGTCAAGCGGATCCGCAACCGCGCGGACGTCCTCGTCGGCCCCTGCGACGTCAAGGGCCGCCCCACCGGCGACCAGCACCCCGCCACCGCCGAACTCCTCGGCCCCGAGCGGACCGCCGCCTACCGCACGCTGCTGCGCCAGAAGTACGGCCTGCTGGGCGTGCTCACCCTGCTCGGCAGCCGCATCCGGCGCGGCGAGCGCGGCACGGTCGGGATCCGGATCACCCTGAACGACTGAGCCCCGCCTACGCGTGCGGGTCCGCGAGGACGCTGGGCAGGCCGACGAAGTCGGACTCCGGGCCGAACCGCTGCTCCAGCGCGTCCGCCAGGCCGTTCAGCGCGGCGGCGCCGTCGCCGTGGAAGGACGAGCCGTGCATCACGGCGAGCGTGCGCGGCCGGAGTTCGGCGAGGGCCCGCAGCGTCGTCGCGGCGGCGGTCAGGCAGGACGTCTGGCGGAACAGCCGCTCGGATTCGAGGGCCGCCTCGACGAGGTCCCCGTCGGTGACGGGCGGGCCGTCGCCGAGGTGGGTGAAGAGGTCCCCGCAGAAGAGGGTGCGGGTCTGCTCCTCGAAGAGGACGCGGGCCTCCCAGCCGTGCGGCACGTGCGGGGTGTTGAGGTTGCGCACCCGCCGCCGCACCCGCCGGCCGCCGAGGTCGAGCACGTCGCCGAGGTCCAGCGGCTCGCCGTCGTCCATCGGCACCGGCGGGCGGTCGGCGAGGTCGTTCAGCGACACCAGGCAGCCCAGCGTGTTGTGCGCGACCCGCGCGTTCGGCGCGGCGGCCAGGAACTCGTTCATCGACCCGCACTCGTCGGCCTCGACGTGTCCGAACGTCACCCAGCGCAGCCGTTCCAGCGGCACGACGCGGCCGATCGCCTCCGACACGGCCGGGAACAGCGCCCGCATGCCGGTGTGGAAGAGCAGCGGCTCCTCGGCGTCGACCAGGAACTGGTTGAACGTGAAGCCGGCGGGCGGCGCGATCTCCGGGACGTACGTCGAGACGCGGTAGATGCGGTCGCCGATCTCGTCGATGCGGGTGTGCATGGGCCACTTCCCTCGTGGGTGCGACCGGCGGGCGGGCCCGGCGTGGCAGGCTTTCCGGTCATGGGTGACAACGCGGTACCGCTGCTGGTCGTGGACGGTGCGAACGTCGTCGGGTCGGTGCCCGACGGGTGGTGGCGGGACCGGCGCGGGGCGGCCGAGCGGCTGCGCGACGCGCTGGTCCCCGTCGCCGGGCGGGGTCTGCCCGGGCGGGCCGGGCCGCTGGACGTGGTGCTGGTGGTCGAGGGCGCGGCGCGCGGCGTGGCGGAGGTGCCCGGGGTCCGGGTGGTCGCCGCCGCGGGGAGCGGCGACGACCTGATCGTCGAGGTGGTCCGGGCCGCCAGGGCCGAGCGGCCGGACCGGGACTGCCTGGTCGTCACCGCCGACCGAGAGCTGCGGGCCCGGGTCGGTGCGCTCGGCGCCGCCGTCACCGGGCCGCGGTCCGTCCGGCCCTGAGGACGGTCGGCCGGTCAGTACCGGACGGCCTTCACCACCACCGGGACCAGCCGCTGCTCGGTGTGGCTGCTGAACGCCACGGGGGACGCCAACTCGTCGCGCGGGACGTTCTCGGCGCCCACGACGGTGCTGTCGACCGTCATGCCGTTGGTGTCGGTGAAGTCGACCTGCACGGCGTAGGAGGCGGTGTCCAGGCCGTTGTTGCGGATGGTCACCACGACGGCCGGCAGGCCGCCGGTGTCCGTGAGCGGGACGCCGGTGATCGTGACCGCGCCGAGGGCGTTGCCGCCGTTGGGGGCCTGGGCGAGGGCGGAGACGGCCTTGTCGTGGGCCATCGCCTGCTGGGCGGAGACGGACGCGGCGAAGGCGGCCGCCGCCGCCGGCGCCGCGGGGGGGGGCCCCGGCGCCGGGGGGGGCGCCCCGCGCGCGCCCCGCGGGGCGGGCGCGGGGGGCGGCCCCGGCGCGCGGGGCGG
>NZ_JBHWGV010000259.1:0-2920 GCF_042732955.1 Kitasatospora sp. NPDC059747
TGGTCAGACCGGTGGCCACCTTGCCGATCGGCTGCCAGCCGCCGGAGCCGGCCGGGTCGCCCCCGTGGTTGAGCCACACGTTGACCGAACCGTCGGGGTTGATCACCCAGTAGTCGGCCTTGCCGTCACCGTCGAAGTCGGCCAGCCGGACCCGGCTGCGGTCGGTCGTGACACCCCCGGCAACCTGGCCGGCGGACTGCCAGCCACCGGAACCGACCGGGTCGCCGCCGCGGTTGAGGAACACGGTGACGGAGCCGTCGGGCTTGATCAGCCAGTAGTCGGCCTTGCCGTCGCCGTCGAAGTCGGCGAAGCGCACCTGGTCCTGGTCGGTGGTCAGACCGGTGGCCACCCGGCCGAGGGGCAGCCAGCCGGCGCTACCGGCCGCGTCACCGCCGCGGTTGAGCCACACGTTGACCGAACCGTCGGGGTTGATCACCCAGTAGTCGGCCTTGCCGTCCCCGTCGAAGTCCGCGAGACGGACCCGGCTGCGGTCGGTGGTGACGCCCCCGGCGACCTTGCCGATCGACTGCCAGCCGCCGGCCCCGTCACCGCCGCGGTTGAGCCACACGTTGACCGAACCGTCGTCCTCGATGGTGACGTAGTCGGGCTTGCCGTCGCCGTCGAAGTCGGCCCAGCGCAGCCGACCGCTGCCCCCGACCTCGTTCGCAGTCGCCGAGCGGTGGTCGCGGGTGTCCGCGATCCACCCGGCGATGTCGTCGACCCGGGTCTCGGTGGCACCCTGGCGGGTCTCCGTCTCACCGAGGCAACCGCCCTGCCAGGCACGGCTGATGACGGCGGCGAGCTCGACGCCGCCGTTCTTGGCACGCAGCGCCGGGGCACCGGCGTCGCCCTTGCAGACGGTGTCGGCCGCGGTCTTGGCGGTGAGGTCCACGCTGGAGGAGGCCACGGCGCCGGTCGTCAGCGTCGCGCTGTGGGACTGGGCCGGCAGCCAGTCGGACTTGGTGCGGCCGAAACCGAGCACCTGCAGGTCCTCGCCGGCGGCCGGCGCGGCCGTCGCGACGGCCACCGGGGTGACGCCGTTGGCGGGCTCGACCAGACGGATCATCATGACGTCGCGGTCGCTCCGCGGCACGAGCGTGGAGACGTCGTACCCGTGACCGGCGATGGTGACCGTGGTCCGGGCCTTCGGGATGCCCGCCGGAACGGTGCTCGGGTCGTCCGGCTTGTCGGTGAAGCACCCGGCCGCCGACAGCACCCACTGCGGGGCGATCAGCGTGGCGGTGCAGGAGCGCGAGCCCGGGTGGCCGGGCTGCCCGACCGTGACGGTGCCGATCGCCGGGTTGGACCCGGCCGCGGGCGTCGCGGCGGGGCCGTCGGTGGCGTTGAGCTCCAGCAGCGTGGTCGAGCCGCTGGTGCCGCCCTCGCCGACCGGGGTCCAGGCGTTCTTGTTGACGTCGACGCTGCTGACCGTGCCCGCGGTGTTCAGCGTGGCCTTGATCGTGTGGTCGTCGCCCTTGATGTTGTAGATCTGCGGGATCTCCAGCGACAGGTACCCCGTCGGCCCGGTGATCCTGAAACAGACCTGGCTCGGAGTGGCCGCCCGGCTGTACAGCTCCACCAGGCCCGGGCCCGACGCGCAGTCGGCGAGCACGATGTGCCCGTCGCCCGCCTTGAGCGTGATGTTCCGGTCGGCGAGGACCTTCGCCGCGCCCGGGTAGGAGAAGTCCTCCGCCGCGGACGGCTTGGCCGGCTCCGCGGCCGTCGCCGGCGAGGACGAGAACGTGGCCAGGGCGGGAACGGCCAGTGCCGCCGCCAGCGGCCTTATCAGTCTCCGGCTTATTCGCAAAACAACTCCCCGTAAATCGACATGCCCGGGGAATCGCCAACGCCCCCGAGCTGGCAAAGTTCAAACAAACTTTCCGAAAGCTACTGGGCGCATTTCGCGTACGTCAAACGGACCGAATCCCGGCCGGTGGCGGGAACTGACGGACGGTCGGCCCGACCGACCGTCAATCCGGTGTCAATCCGCCATCGGCAGGGCCATGAAACTGATATTTCGGGCAATCAGGGCGCGTGAAATCACCGCCGGGGAAAAGAGCCGTGAGCGGTATCACAGCCCTCTCCGCGGGTCACCGGCCCTCGGCCACCAGCCCTCGGTCACCAGCCCTCCGACCCGTCAGGCGCCGGTGGCCAGGCGGCGCCCCTCCTCCAGGAACGCCATCACACCCATGACGCCCGCGAGTGCACCCAGCGGCCGGGCGGCACCGAACGGCGCGTTCCAGAAGCCGCCCTCCCGCGCGGTGTGCGGGCCGACGTACGCGTACGGCAACGGGAGGTAGGAGTCGCCGAGCGAGACGCCGTAGTTCACGTCGCCGACGGTCACGCCGATGTCGAAGTGCTCGGGCCAGATGACCGGTTCCGTCCCCGGGAACAGCCCGCGCAGCGCGGCGTCGCCGACCGCGAAGCCGTCCAGCAGCCGGTGGGCGGCGGCCGGGTCCACCTCGATCGAGTCGTCGGCCGCCCGGCCCGCCCCGTCCCCGTACAGCCCGGCGGGTGCGCCGGCCGACAGCCCGAGGGCCGCCCCGAGCGCGGCGCACGTGGTCCATTCGAGGGACAGCACCTGCCCCGGCGCCACCAGCTCCGCCCCGACCACGCGCAGCTCCGCCCCGACGGACGTGGCGAAGCCGCCCGCACTCGCCTTCAGCCGGATCGTGCCGTCGGTGCGGTACTGCGGCCCGGCCAGGACCAGTTCGGCGACGGCGTGCAGGGAGCGGCGGGTGCGTACGAGGGTCTCGGTGTCGATCTCGGTGTCCATGGACGAATGATCTCCCAGGTGGGAGGCCTGCGCGTAATCCCCGCGCCCTCCGCGGTCACGGCGGGGCGCCGATCGCGAACGAGCGGGGACCGGTCCCGCTCCCCGGGGCGGGGAGGGCGTTCGGTCCCCGGCGGCGGTGCCGCG
>NZ_JBHWGV010000260.1:0-2713 GCF_042732955.1 Kitasatospora sp. NPDC059747
CAGCGTCAGTTGTTTATAAGAGACAGCAGCCGCGCAGCGGCCCCCGCCCCCACCCGCAACCGCCTGCCCGCCCCGGGATTTTGGCAATCGTTTTGTCAACTTGTTCATACGATCAACTACCCTGCCGACATGCGCATCACTTCGCCGGTCACCATCGGCCGTCAGGAAGAAATCTCCCTGCTGGAGAGATCCTTGACGCAGCTTCGGGAGAGCACCGGCCGCACGGTGTTCCTGGTCGGCGAGCCCGGAATCGGCAAGTCCCGGCTGGTCGACCACTGCGTCCAGCAGGCGGCGGACCGCGGCATCCCGGTGCTGCGCGGCCGCGGCAGCATCACCGGCGGCGGAACCCCGTTCCGTCCGCTGTTGGAGGCGCTGTCCTCGCACTTCCGCACCACCGCCCCACCCGCCGACCCCGAACTGCTCCCCTACCGTTCGGCCCTGGCCCGGGTCGTCCCGGAATGGCGGAACGCCGCCGCCCCCGGCCGGACCGAGAGCGTCGTCGAACTGGCCGAGGCGCTGCTGCGCCTGCTCGCCGTGATCGGCCGGGACGGCGGCTGCGTCCTCGCCCTGGAAGACCTGCACTGGGCGGACTCCGAGTCCGTCGCCGTCACGGAGTACCTCGCCGACAACCTCGGCCGCCTGCCCGTCCTCCTCCTCGCCACCGTCCGCCCGGACCCGGGCACCGCACTGAACCTCGCGCGGAGCACCGAGCGCCGTCGCGTCGCCACCGTCGCGACGCTGCGGCCGCTGACCGCTCCCGAGATAAGAGCCCTGGTGGCCGGCTGCCTGGACGCCCCGGCCGCCGACGTACCGGACGCCGTCGTGGAGCGGCTGGTCGCCCGCAGCGACGGCAACCCGTACCTCGCCGAGGAACTCCTCGCCGACCTGGTCGACTCCAAGCTGCTGAGCACCACCACCGACGACCCACAGGCCGCCGACGGCCCACAGGCCACCAACCGCTCACAGGCCGCCGGCGGCTGGCACGTCACCGGCGACCTCGACACCACCGTGCCGACCACCGTCGTGCAGAGCTTCGGCCACCGCCTCCTGCAAGTCGACCCCCCGCTGCGCGACTTCCTCCTCCTGGCGGCCACCATCGGCCCGCGCTGCTGCGTCTCCGCCCTGCGGACCGTCACCGGACTCGACGACCCCACCCTGTTCAGCCGCCTCCGGGCGGCGACCGAGGCGCACTTCCTCGTCCCCGACGACTCCTCGCCGCACGACTACGCGTTCCGCCACGCGATCACCGTCGACGCCGTGCTCGCCGGCATCCCCGCCGCGCAGCGCGCCGCACTCGCCCGCCGGGCCGCCGACGCGCTGCGCGAGGACGGGCCGCCGACCCCCGACCGGTGCCAGCTGGTCGCCGACCTGCTCGTCACCGCGGACGACCGCCCGGGCGCGGCACTGCTGCTCGCCGAGGCCGGTCGGCTGACGATGGCCGACGGCGCCTCGGCGTCGGCGGTGCTGCTGCTGGAACGGGCCGAGTCGCTGGCCGGCCCGGCGCACCGGGCGGAGATCACCGAGTCGCTGGCGCACGCGCTCGCCGAGGACGGCCGGTTGGACCGGGCGTTCGCGCTGGCCGGCACGCTGCCGACGCTCGGTTCGACGACGCTGGCCGCCGACCGCATGGTCGCCCTGCACACGCGGCTGGCCTGGGCCGCCGTCGTGGCCGAGCGGAGCGCGGAGACGGTCGCCCAGGTGGCCGCGGCCCGGGCCCGGCTGCACAACGGCGGCGCGCCGGAGCAGGCCGCCGCACTGGCGGTCGTCGAGGCGCACCTGGCACTGCTGCCCGGCGAGGAGGAGCGGCTGCCGGACGCCGAGCGGCTCGCCGAGGAGGCCGCGGACATGGCCGAGCGGGCCGGGCTGCCGGTCCTGGCCTGCCAGGCCTGGCAGGTGCTCGCGATGCTCTCCCGCACGCACGGCTTCGACGTCGCCGACGGCTGCCTGGAGCGGATGCTCGCCGTGGCCGAGACGCACGGGCTGCCGGGCTGGCGGTTCGAGGCGCTGATCCGGCTGGGCGGCAACGCGTTCATGCGCACCGGCGAGGCGCGGCGGCTGGAGCAGGCGAGGGCGGCGGCCGAGGACCTCGGCTCGATCGTGCTGAGCCAGCGCACCGAGGGGTTCCTGGCGATGCACGCCGTCCTCTCGGGCGACCCGGCGACGGCCGAGGAGATCATCGGGCGGTGCCTGGACGCGGCCGGCCGGATGCGCAACCACGCGACGCACCGCTACCTGCTGCTGACCTCCGCGACGCTGGCCGCCCACCAGGGGCGGCGGCGCACGATGGAGCACGTCCTGCGGGCGTTCCGGCAGGCGGGCGGCGAGGGTTCACTGCTGACGCCGGTGATGCTCGGCCTGTGCCGGGCCATGTGCGCGCTGCTGGAGGAGGACCGCGCGACGGCGGACGCCGAGTTCGCGGCGGCGGCGGCCTGGGAGGCCGAGCACCCGAACGTCTACTTCCTCGCCGGGCGGTACGGCCTGCGCCCGCTGCTGGCGGTGCTGGCCGGCACGGCGGGCTGGGCCGAACACGCCGCCGTCGCCGCGTCGCCGGGCGCCGAACTCGCGTGGAACCGGCAGTTCCTGGACCTCGCCGAGGCGGTGCTGCTGGGCCGGGAGGGCCGGGCCGCCGAGGCCGCCGAGGCGGGCGGGGCCGCCGGCCAGGAGCCCGCCCGCACGTTCCGCCCCGGCCGGCGCCGCACGCGGTCCTAGCGCC
>NZ_JBHWGV010000261.1:0-2512 GCF_042732955.1 Kitasatospora sp. NPDC059747
GCGGGCGGCGGGGGCGGGGGGGGGGGGGGGGGGGGGGGGGGGGGGGGGGGGGGGGGGGGGGGGGGGGGGGGGGGGGGGGGGGGGGGGGGGGGGGGGGGGGGGGGGCCCGGGGCAGGCGTCGGGGCTGTGGTTCACCCCCCGATCGTAGCGTGCGTGGCGCACGCATTCCGTGTAGAGTCCTCTTCCAGAAAGCGTGCGCGACGCACGCATCTCGGTTTCCGGCCGTCCCGGACCGCACCACCCCCATGCCCGAAGGAGCCGTTCTCATGACCGCCGCCGCCCACACCACCATCACCGCCGCCATCAACGACCTGCTCTTCACCCCCTCCCTGCCCCTGGAGGACGCCATCGAGCGGCACTTCACCCCCGACTACCGCCAGCGCACCGACGGCACCTGGGCCGACCGCGCCGGCTTCGCCGAGCACATCGGCCACCTGCGCGCCGTCGTCGCCTCCGGCTCCATCGACGTCCACGAGGAGTTCCACGCCGACGGCCGCACCGCCGACCGCCACACCGTCCACGTCGTCAAGACCGACGGCAGCGAGGTCAGCATGGAGGTCTACGTGTTCGGCGAGTTCGGCCCCTGCGGGCGCTTCGCCCGCATCGAGGAGACCACCCTGCTCCTCAAGGGCGCCGAGACCGACCGCGACCTCGGCTCCGCCCGCGCCTGACCCCTCACCGCCGCACCGGGGCGGGGACCTGATCGACCCCCGCCCCCGCCGGCGTCCCCGCGACCACCGCGGCACGCCCCGCCCGCGTGGTCGCCGCCGCCGCACCCGCCGCCACCAGCGCCAGCACCGCCGCCGCCAGCGGGAAGAACCGCCCGCCCAGCACCCCGATCGCCCAGCTGCCCGCCACCCCGCCCGCCGCCGTCCCCAGGTACAGCGCACTGGAGTTCAGCGAGATCAGCAACGGCGCACCACCCGGATCCAGCGACGCCATCCGGTGCGGCAGCGCCACCGACACCGCCCACCCCGCCAGCGGCGTCACCACCGCGTACACCAGCGCCCCCGCCATGCTGCGCCCCAGCCACGGCAGCGCGGCGAACGATCCGGCCGCCACCAGCGAACCGGTCAGCAGCACCCGGCGCACCCCCACCCGGTCCACCAGGCGCCCGCCCAGCCAGCTGCCCGCCACCGACGCCGCGCCGGTGACCGCCAGCACGGTGCTCAGCCGGCCCGCGTCGCCCCCGGTCGCCCCGGAGAGCGCGGTCGCCAGGTAGATGTAGACGCTCTGGAAGGCGAGGAAGAACACCAGCGTGGTGGCCGCCGCCCCCAGCACCCGCGGGCGCCCCAGCGGTGCCAGGCGCGCCGCGAGGCCCGCGGGTGCGGCGGGCGCGGGCAGGGTGCGCAGCAGCAGCGCCAGCCCGGCCAGCGCCGCCAGGCCCAGCCCCGTGACCAGCCACATCGTCAGCCGCCAGTCGCCGCGCCCCACCCAGGTGCCCACTGGCACGCCGAGCGCGGTGGCCACCGTCATCCCGCCCAGCACGGTGGCCAGCGCCCGCCCGCGCCGCTCGGGCGCCACCAGCGCGGTGGCCACCGCGTTGGCGGCCGGCGTGTACAGCGCCGCCCCGGCCGCCGCCAGCACCCGGGTGGCCAGCAGCGCGCCGAAGGTGGGCGCCAGCGCGCTGAGCGCGTTGGCGGCGGTGAACACCGCGAGCGCGGCCAGCAGCAGCCGCCGGCGCGGCCAGCGGGCGGTCAGCGCCGCCAGCACCGGCGCCAGCAGCGCGTAGCCGAGCGCGAAGACGGTGACCAGCTGGCCGGCGGCCGGCACGGACACCCCCAGGTCGGCGGCGACCGGGCCGAGGATGCCGGCCACGACCATCGAGTCGGTGCCCACGGCGAAGGTGCCGAGGGCGAGCAGGAGCAGGCGCACGGGCATGGAAAGGAACCCCCCGATTGTTTGACGAACGCGCAACAGTTTGACGCTCGTCAAACACTAGGGATTGGTGGATGATTGTCAAACCAACGGCCCGGTGCCCGGTGCCCCGATCGCCCCGATGCCCGACCGCCCGCGACCGCCCACCGCCGTCCGTGACCCCTGCGAGGACCCGAGCGCCATGACCGAAGACGAGCGGCTGCCCCAGCCCGCCACCGCCGACCTCGACCTCGTCACGGTCCTGGCCGCCCTCGGCGACCCCGTGCGCATGCGCCTGCTCCTCAGCTACGCCGACGGCGCCGAGCACTCCTGCGACCCGCGCGGCCTGGGCCTGGACCACCTCCACAAGTCGACCGTCTCCCACCACATGCGCGTCCTGCGCGAGGCGGGCGTCACCACCACCCGCGTCGCCGGCCGCAACCGCTTCGTCAGCCTGCGCCGCACCGACCTCGACACCCGCTTCCCCGGCCTGCTCGACGCCCTCCTCACCGCCGCCCCCGCCCCGGCACCCTGACGGGCCCGGCCCCGAACGCGGCGCGGGGGCGGCGGGGCCGCGGGGGGGGGGGGGGGGGGCGGCGCGGGGGGGGGGGGGGGGGGCCGCGGCGGGGGGGGGGGCGCGGGCGGGGCGGGCGGC
>NZ_JBHWGV010000262.1:0-2509 GCF_042732955.1 Kitasatospora sp. NPDC059747
TGGATGGTGGCGGGGCTGGTGTAACCACCGTCGACCAGACGCTCCGCGGGTGCGAGGTCGCGCGCCGCGAGGTTCGAGTGGATCCGTTCGAGGGCATCCGGAGCACCCGGGCCCCGGCGAGGCGTTCGCGCCGATCGCGCTGCCGGGGCCGGACGAGGGCCGAGTCGGTGGCGGACCGGGATCCGCCGGAGGGCCGGTCAGCTCTCGGCGAGCCAGCGCGTGACGACGCCACCGAACCAGGCCGCGTCGTCCAGCCAGGGGTGGTGCCCAGCCCCGGGCTGCACGACGAGCTGCACCCAGCCGTCCGCGAACAGCTCGCCGAGCCGTGTCGCGAGCACCGGGCTGGGACTGAAGTCGAGCTCCCCGATCAGAATCAGGACCGGGATCTCGAGCCCCGCGATCGCGGCCCTCGTCGCCTCGGGGTCGAACGCGCCCTCGGCGTAGTGCGCCGCGCGGGCGTCACGGTTGAGCTGCGTGGCGCGCGTGGCATGGTGCTCCTGCGCGATCTCGTCCCACCGGCCGTACCAGAACGGGCCCGCCAGGGCGGCGTCCTCGTCGGACCCCACATCGGTCCAGTCCCTGCGGAACGCGCCGATCGCCTCGTCGTACCAGGGCTCGTCCTTCCGCAGCGAAGTCGCGGCCTCGCGGCTGCCCTCGTCGACCGGGATCCCGACGGCCCGCATTCCCGGCGTGATCAGTGCGATGCGCGCGACGCGCTCGGGGTGGCGCTGCATGTAGAGGACGCCGAGGTTCGCCCCGGCCGAGTGGGTGAGCAGGTCGACCTTCTCCAGCCCGAGGTGCGCGCGCAGGGCCTCGACGTCCGCGACGACCCGGTCGCAGCGGTAGCTCTCGACCTCGGCGGGCTCGGGGGAATCGCCGGTGCCGCGGTGGTCGAGCAGCACCAACTGCCGGTGGGCAGAGAGCCCGCCGTAGTCGCCGAGGTACTCCGAGGCGCGCATCGCGCCGCCGGGCAGGCAGATCAGCGGCTCGCCCTCGCCGATGAGGTGGTAGGCCAGTTCGGTACCGTCGTAGGAAGAGAAAGTTGGCATGCCGCGAGCTTTCCACCCGGTTGTTGATCTTCGCAAGGCGCTCCCGTCCATGCTGATCACCTGAGCCGCGATCACGCTGATGACCAGGCGCATCACCCAGCGGCAGTCCAAGCGGTCCGGTCAGCTGACCTCCCGCGAAGCCCAGCGGGACTGATCCTTCTCGGAGTCGGCCTGCCGACCGACCCCCGGACCGGCCCGACGAACCGGCCGACCCCACTGTCCCACGGGCCCTGAACGCCGGTCAGCCCGTTCACCGACCCCGAAGCCGCCTCCTCCCTCGCGGTCAGCCTCGGCGGAGGCCGCCGCCATCGGCCTCGACGGCGCCGCCGGCACCCGTACCTTGATCGGCCCGCCGGGCGGCACCACCACCGGCCGGTTATGAAGGAGGTACCCGCACGGGCGGTTCGGTGCGGACCTCGCCGTCAGCCGGGCGAACCGCTTCGCGACACGGGCCGACCGGTCCCACACCGTCGCTTCAGGCGGACACGACGACGGATCAGGCGCACCGGGGCGCTCCGGCCTGACGGGACATCAGGATCGATTCACCACAACGAAAGGCATGGACAGCAATGGAACGTTGCACCGGGAAGAGCCGCGCTGTGCGAAAGGGCGCGGTCGGCGCCCTGCCGCTGGCCGCAGGCCTGCTGCTGCCCGTCGTGGCGGCCACGCCCGCACACGCCGCCGACCCGAACGGCTGCACCCGTACCGGTACGGCCGCCGCGGGCTTCACCATCACCTGTACCAGCGGGATCGGCTCCAGCGACACCCTGACGGTGGGAGACCTTCCCGGTGCGAAGAGCACCATCACCATCACCAACAGCAACAGCAACAACAACTTCGGTGATGCCGTCGTCGCCGGCACCGTGAACGGCATCCTCGGTGACGACACCCTGACCATCACCGGCGGCACCGCCGTCGGCGGCAGGCCCGGAGGTGCCGGCGTCGGCCGGTCCAGCACCGGCGGAACCGCGCTGGTCGAGATCGGCGACGGCAACAACACCGTCACCATCACCGGCGGCAACGGAGAGGCTGGCAACAACGGAGCGCCCGGAGGTGCCGGCATCGGCGGCACCGGCAGGTCCGGAAGCACCGGCGGCATCGGCAAGCTGACCGCCGGCAGCGGCACCAACACCATCCGCATCACCGGCGGCTCGGGCACCTTCGGGGGCGCGGGCATCGGTGGCACCGGCGTCGGCTTCCTGGGAACCAGCACCGCCGGCAGCGCGACGGTGACCGCCGCCACGGCTGGCAGCACCGGTGGCGTGGGCGGGAAGGGCGGGCTCGGCGGGAGAGGCGGTCGCCCCGGTAGCGGCATCGGCAGCCAAGGCAACGGCGGCGTCGGCGGTACTGGCGGCGACGGCGGCAGCGGCATCGGTGGCTCCGCCATCAGCAACCCCAACATCACCACCGGTGGCGCCGGGACCGAGACCGGCGCGCAGGGCACCACCCCCGGCGGCACG
>NZ_JBHWGV010000263.1:0-2470 GCF_042732955.1 Kitasatospora sp. NPDC059747
GGCGTGGAGTGCGGTGTCCTCGGGGGTGGTGTCGGTGTCGAGGTGGACGATCACCGGTTCCGGGGTGTCGGAGTGACCCGAACCCCCACCGGACGCCGCGAGCGGAACCCAGTCGAGCTGGAGCAGGGAGTCCGCCGCCCGGCGGGTGGTGGCCAGCCGGGCCGGGTCGGTCGCGCGCACCGCGAGGGTGTCGACCGAGAGCACCGGTGAGCCGTCGGCGTCCGTCAGCAGGAGGGCGACGCGGTCGGTTCCCGTGGGGGTCAGTTGGACGCGCAGCGCGGTCGCGCCGGTGGTGTGCAGCCGGACCCCGCTCCAGGAGAACGGCACCCGCAGGCCGCCCGAGCCGTCCGAGCCGGCCAGTGCCAGGGGGTGCAGCGCGGCGTCGAGCAGTACCGGGTGGACCGAGAACTCGCCCACCCGGTCGGTGAGTTCCTCGGCCAGTGCGACCTCGGCGTGCCAGGTGTCGCCGTTCCGCCAGGCCGCTCGCAGCCCCTGGAAGAGCGGTCCGTAGGCGTACCCGGACGCCGCCAGCGTCTCGTACGCGTCGGCCACGTCGACCGGTTCGGCGTCGGCCGGCGGCCAGGGCTCCGGGTCGGGCGCAGGAGGTGCGGCGGCCGTCAGTGCACCGGAGGCGTGCATCGTCCACGGCGCCTCGGCGCCGTCCTCGCGGGAGTGGATCGTGACGGAGCGTCCGCCTTCCTCGTCGGATGCGCCGACGGTCAGCTGGATCTGGACGGCGCCCTCCTCCGGGACCGCCAGGGGGGCGTGCAGGGTCAGTTCCGTCACGGTCGGGCTGCCGGCCCGCAGGCCGGCGTGCAGCGCGAGTTCGAGGAGCGCGGTGCCGGGGAGGAGCGCGGAGCCGAGGATCCGGTGGTCCGCGAGCCAGGGCTGGGTGCGCAGGGACAGCCGGCCCGTGTGGACGGTACCCGAACCGTCGGCGAGCTCGACGGCGGCCCCTAGCAGCGGGTGGTCCGCGGTGCCCAGGCCGGCCCGGCCGAGGTCGCCGGTGGGCGCCTGCGGGACGTCGAGCCAGTAGCGGTCGCGCTGGAAGGGGTAGGTGGGAAGCTCCGGCCGGTACCCGTCGTGGTGGGCGAAGTACGCGGCCCAGTCGACCGGGGCACCTGCCGTGTGCAGGGCGGCGAGCGCCTGCGGGAGGGTGCGCAGCTCCGGGCGGTCGCGCCGCAGCGCGGGGAGCAGGAGCGCGTCCGGGAGGGTGTCGGCCGCCATGGTGGCGAGCACCGCGTCCGGGCCGAGTTCGAGGTAGCCGCCGATGCCGTCGTCGTCCAGGGCGCGCAGTCCGTCGGCGAAGCGGACGGTGTCGCGGACGTGCCGGACCCAGTGCTCGGGCGAGGCGAGCTCCTCGGCGGTGGCGATCCGGCCGGTCAGGTCGGACACCACCGGGATGCGCGGTGCGTGGAAGTCGAGTCCTGCCACGACCTTGCGGAAGTCGTCCAGCATCGGTTCCATCAGCGGTGAGTGGAAGGCGTGACTGACGGTCAGCCGACGGACCTTGGCGCCCAGCTCGGCGGCCCGGGCCGCGACCTCCCGCACGGCGTCCTCGGTGCCCGAGACGACCGTCGCCCGCGGGCCGTTGAGCGCGGCCGTCCCCGCGGCCCCGTCGAGGCCGGTGAGCAGCCCGGCGGTGGTCTCCTCGTCCAGGGACAGGGCGACCATGGCGCCACCGGGAGGCAGCTCCTGCATGAGCCTGCCGCGGGCGGCCACGAGGGCGGTCGCGTCGGGCAGCGACAGGACGCCGGCCGCGTGGGCGGCCGCGATCGAGCCGATGGAGTGGCCGAGCACCGCGTCCGGGCGCACGCCCCAGTGCTCCAGTAGGCGGTGGAGGGCGGTTTCGAGGGCGAAGAGGGCGGGTTGGGTGTAGCGGGTCTGGTGGAGGAGTGCGGCTTCGGGGGTGCCCTCGTCGGCGAAGACGATGGCGCGCAGCGGGCGGTCGAGGTGGGGGTCGAGGGCGGCGCAGGCGGCGTCGAAGGCGGCGGCGAATTCGGGGTGGGCGGCGTGGAGTTCGCGGCCCATGCCGGCGCGCTGGCTGCCCTGTCCGGTGAACAGGAACGCGATGCGCGGTGCGGCCTGCGCAGGTGTGCCGGCGCTCTGCCCGGTGGCGAGCACGCCGAGGGCGTCCAGGACCTCCGTCCGTTCCTCCGCGACGAACCAGGCGCGGTGGGCCTGCGGAGTACGCGCGGTGGCGAGGGTGTGGGCGATGCCGGCGAGCGGCTCCGCCGGCCGCTCGGCGAGGTGGCGGGCCAGCCGGTCGGCCCCGGCCCGGAGAGCCTCGGGGGTGTGCCCCGAGAGCAGCCACGGCACCGGCCGGGCCGGCGGTTCCACCGGCTCGGTGGTCGGGGCCTCGGCCAGGGCGGGCGCCTGTTCGAGGATGACGTGGGCGTTGGTGCCGCTGATGCCGAAGGAGGAGACGGCGGCGCGGCGGGGGCGGTCGTGTGCGGGCCATGCGGTGTTG
>NZ_JBHWGV010000264.1:0-2416 GCF_042732955.1 Kitasatospora sp. NPDC059747
GGAGCGCCCGTCCCACCCCCCGGTCGCCGCCCGCGCGGGCCGGCTGCTCGCCGTCGCCCAGCCGGACGCCGCACAGGCCGGAGGCCGGGGCGCCGTCGCCCAGGCCGACGTGCTCGCAGGCGTCCTGGAGGACCTGGCAGGACGGTGGGGTACCCAGCCCCGCCCCGTCGCACCCGCGGCACCACCGGTCGCCGAGCCGGCTGCCGGTCCGATTCCGGTGGACCGGCTCGAGGACGAGCGGTTCTTGCTGGCGCTGCTGGTTCACCAGGACGGCGCGGTCGAGGAGGTCTTCGACTGGCTGCGCCCCCAGGACTTCGCCGATCCCGGCCACGGCCAGCTCTACCGGTGTGTGGGCGCGCTCCACCACCGGGGCGAGGTGATCGACCCGGTCACCGTCGTATGGGAGGTTCAGCGGCGCGGCCTGCTTGCCGACGGCACGCTCACCGAGGACCGGCTCGCTCCCATCCTCACCGACGGGGCGACAGGCTCGGCCGAGTGGCTCGGCGAGCAGCTCCTGCGATCCTCCCTCACCCGCACCGCTGCCGGAGCGGCACAGCAGATCGCTGCCCACGCCGACGGTCATCGGCTCGCGCCAGGGCAGTTGATCGGCCACGCGCTGCACGCCCTCGGTCCGCTCGACGACGTACGAGCCCGCTGGCTCGCCGCCACGTCCCCTCCCGAGCCGCCCCAGCCCGCCGCCGGCCAGGCGGCCCGCGTCCACGCGGCGCTCGCCCGCAGCCCCACCACCTTGCGCGACCGCGAGACCTCGGCACCCGGCCCCGTACCGGCCTCCGGGCCGGTGCTCGGGCGAGACCGCTACCGCCCCACCCCTCACTAGCCCTCCCGGAGCCCTTCGTGAACAGCCCCGACAGCGAGTCCTTCACTCTGTACGCACACGCGAGCGCGCTGGAGCAGCAAAAGGCCCTGCTGCCGGCTGCCGGATTCCCCGTCCAGGTGCCGGACCCGGTCGCCCTGCGCCGTCAGATCGCCCGACTCGGCGCCCTCATCACGGCCATGGGCAACGAGTTCACCGCCCGTGCGGCCGAACAGCCCGCCCCCGAGCATGCGCTCCGTGCCGCCGGTGCTTACGCTGCGGCGATCGGCCACGTCGGCCAGGCCGCCGCCGACCTGGGAACGGTCGCCCAGCAGCTCGCCTTCTTCGGCCGGACCGCGGACACCCGCGATGATCCCGAGGTCCGCAAGGCCCGCCAGAACGCGGCCGGTGTGATCGGCTGGGCCATCGAAACGGCCCGCGACGAGCTGGACCAAGGAGCCGCGACTCTGCGGCAGACCGCCTCCGTCGTCGCGCCGCCCTCCCAACGGGTGCAGGCCGCGCTCAGCCGCTCGACCACCGCCGTCACCGTATCGGCCAGGACCGCTCCGAGTACGGCGCCGCCACTCGCACCGCCGGCCTTCTCCTCCGCACGCTTCCGCTGAACCGCCCCCCTCCACACGTCACAACCCGGAGCACCGTTGAACACTCCGACCGACCACACCAACGACTACGCCCGCGCCCTGCGCACCCTGGCCCACGACGTCCGCAGCGCGGCCTCGGCCCTGCCCGCGTTCGCGAACACGACGAGCCCCTCGCACCTCGCCGCAGCTCTCACCCGCGTCGGCGGCCTGCAGCGCGACGCGGTCGCCGCTGCCGGACGCCTGTACCGGGATGGCCACCCGCACCGGCGGCTCCCGATGCCGCAGGCCGTCGCTGCGGCCGACGGCTACTGCGCGGCCACCGCCGACCTCGGCCACGCGGTAACCATCCTGAGCGGCGCGTTGGAGGCGGCCCACCACCTCAACCACCCCACAGCTCAGGAGATCTCCGGGGAACACCAGCAGCTCCGGGCGCGCGTCGAGGACGCCCTCACCGCCACCCGCGCCCACCTCTCCCACGCCTCCACAGCCCTGAGTGAAGGAGCGGATCGGAGCGCCGGAACGACGCCGGCCGCGTCCGCGCAGCGCGCACCCGAGCGAGCGGCCCCGCCTCTTGTCCCGGTCGAGGACGCGAGCCGGATGCTCCGCCTGGCCCACGGCGTCGACGGGGTCCACAAGCACCTGCTCGCCGCCGAGGGCACCAGCCGGGGCATCCATCTGTACTGCGCACTCGACGAACTCGGCCAGCTCTTCAAGCCCTTGGGCGAGGCCGTGTTCTACCCGATCGAGACCGAGCGGACAGAACCCACAGCCGGACGCCGCCACGCCGTCGCCACCCTCGGCCGCGCCGCTGAGTCGGCGGGCCAGGCCATGCGCGCGATCGGCGAGGCGTACCGGCATTCCGGCGGCTGGAACCACGTGCAGCCGGTGCAGAACATCGACGAGCAGGCCGTCGCCGACCCGGTCGCATTCGGCGAGGGTGCCGTCGACCAGCACGTACTCCGGTTCTGCGTCGCGTAGGGCCCGGGTGAGGCCGGGGGCA
>NZ_JBHWGV010000265.1:0-2412 GCF_042732955.1 Kitasatospora sp. NPDC059747
GGGGTGGGGGGGGTGCGGGGTCTGCACCCCCCCCGGTCCACAGGTTGTGGGGGCCCCCCGGGTGGCCGGGCCCCCACGCGCTCGCCGACGGCGATCCGCTGCTGTTCTTCCGCGGGTCGTACCAGCGGCTCGACCGCTGAGGCCGGATCCGTCAGACCCCGGTACCGGAAGCGGTACCGGGGTCGACGCCTGCCCCCGTACCGAAGGCGCGCAGGAAGGTGTCGACCCCGGCGGTGACGACCTTGGTCACCTCGGCGTGGTCGAGCGGCCGCGTGCCCAGCCCGCTCAGGCCCGGCAGTTCCTCGTAGACGAGGGCGATGAACTGGTTGGCGGCGCGGACCGGGTCCTCGATCCGCAGTTGCCCGGCGTTGGCCAGCCTGGCCAGGCGGCCGGCCAGCGCGTCGACGAACTGGTCCGGCCCGCTCGCCCGGACGGCGTCGAAGAGGTCGGGGAAGCGCACCGCCTCGGCGTACAGCAGGCGGCGCACCGACTCGGACTGCTCGTCGCAGTAGCAGTCGACCAGCTTCTGGGCCACGTCCTCCAGCCCGGGCCGCAGGTCCTGCGGCTCGTTGGGGAAGGACTCCAGCACGTCCATCGTCTTCGCGTTGGAGCGCGCCGCGGTCTCCGTCATGACGTGCCGGAAGAGGTTCTCCTTGGACCCGAGGTGGTTGTAGATCGTGGGCTTCGCGACCCCCGCCTCGGTGGCGATCTGGTCGAGGCTCGCCTGGGCGTAGCCGACCCGCGCGAAGACCCGCAGGGCGGCCTCCACGATCGCTCGGCGCTTGTCCATCCGGCCCCGGTCGCCGGGGCTCCCGGTCGTCTTTTCGGTCTCGCCAACACTCATGGAGCCATGCTACCGTCCCAGCCATCGAAATGAACTACCTAGTTCATTTAGCTTGGCGGTCTGGTGCAAAGGAGTTTCCGTGTCTGAAACGAACGCGGCGGGGGGCGGGCCCGCCCGGCTCGACCGCCCGCTGCTCACCCTGGTCGGCGTCATGGTGCTCGGCGGCATGATGTCCTACCTCGACGCGACCATCGTCAACGTCGGGATCAGCACCCTGGGCGGCCACTTCAACGCCACCCTGGCCAGCGTCGAGTGGATCACCACCGGCTACCTGCTCGCGGTGGCGCTGGCCATCCCGCTGGCCGGCTGGGCCATGGTCCGCTTCGGTGCCAAGCGGATGTGGCTGCTCGGCCTGACCCTCTTCCTGGCCGGCTCGACGCTGTGCGCCGTCGCCTGGAACGTCGAGTCCTTGATCGCGTTCCGCGTCCTCCAGGGCCTCGGCGGCGGCATGGTCGACCCGATCATGATGACCGTGGTGGCCGGCGCCGCCGGACCGGCGCGGATCGGCCGGGTGATGGGCCTCATCTCGGTGCCGATCACCCTCGGCCCGGTGGTCGGCCCGATCGTCGGCGGCCTGCTGCTGGAGAACCTGTCCTGGGTGTGGATGTTCCTGGTCAACATCCCGTTCGCGCTCGCCGCGATCATCCTCGCGGTCAAGGTCCTGCCGGCCGACCCGGCGCCCAGCGGGGACCCGGTGCCGGTGGACGGCCTCGGCATCGCCCTGCTCCCGCCCGGCTTCGCGGCGATCGTCTACGCGCTGTCCCAGGCGGGCAGCGAGGGCTTCGGCAGCGCCAAGGTGATCATCGGCCTGGTCCTCGGCGTCGTGCTGTTCATCGGCTACGTCGTGCACGCGCTGCGCACCGACAAGGCCCCGCTGATCGACCTGCGGCTCTTCGCCAACAAGGGCTTCAGCGCCGCGGTGGCCACCATGTTCCTGCTCGGCGGCGGCCTGTTCTCGCTGCTCTTCCTGCTGCCGCTCTACTACCAGCAGGTCCACCACCACACCGTCCTGGAGTCCGGTCTGCTGCTGGCCCCGCTGGGCTTCGGCACCCTGATCGGCATGCCGATCGCCGGCAAGCTCGCGGACAAGTTCGGCGCCCGGCAACTGGTACCGCTCGGCGCCCTGCTGATCGGGGCCGGGGCCCTGGTGTTCACCCAGTCCGGCGCCGACACCTCGCAGGCCGTGCTGACCGTCGCCCAGCTCGCCGCCGGCTTCGGCATGGGCCTGGTCGGTGCCCCCACCATGGGCGCGGTCTACCGCACCGTGCCCGGCGAGTCCGTGGGCGGCGCGACCGGCGCGGTCTTCATCCTCAACCAGATCGGCGCGTCGCTCGGCATCGCCGTCGTCGCGCTGATCATCCAGGGTGGCGGCGAGCACGCGGCCCCGACCGACGCGTCCTTCAGCAACGCCTTCTGGTGGGCGGTCGCCGCCGCCGTCGTCGTCTTCGTCGCGGGCCTCGTCCTGCCGGGCCGGGCGCAGCCCGCCGCCGCCGAGACCTCGCCCGCGCCGCAGCCCGAGAGCGTCTGACGTCCCGTCCCTCACGGGGCCGGGGGGGGGGGGGGGGGCG
>NZ_JBHWGV010000266.1:0-2323 GCF_042732955.1 Kitasatospora sp. NPDC059747
CAGTCCGCGCCGGCCGAGGCCATCTTCGAGGCCGGCAGGGCCTGGCCCAGGCCGTAGGAGCCCGAGCTCGGGTTGGTCGCGGTCACGTTCCAGCCCGACTCGTGGGAGATGATCTGGCTGAACGAGGCCAGCTGGTCCGCCGGCACGATCTGCGCGGCGATGGCCTGCGGGGAGGCGGTCGCGGCGCTGGCGGCGGCGGGGACCACGGCGGCACCCAGGGCGGTCAGACCAGCGGCGCCGGCGAGGATCGCGGCAGAGGTACGCATACGGAGCTTGAAAGCGGGCATGAAGAGCAAGACCTCAATCGGGTTGAGCCGAGAACACTCCCCGCCCGGGACCGCGGCCGGACAGGGGCCGAACGGTCGCGGGGAGTGACTCGGCGATTGGCCGCATCCGGCAGGAACAGGAGCCGGTGTGGCCGACGACGAATGCCAAGGTGCCAGACCGGAGCGGCGCCCTCCAAGGCCCCCTCGCTACGATCCGCGGTCGTAGCCGGAGGACCGGCACCGGATCGAGGGCGGGGCGGAACGGAGTGCGCCGACCCCTCCCGGTCTGCGCAAACGCCCTACGGCCTCGATGCGGAACGACGCCGAACGGACACCACTACCCGCCGTCGTGCCTGGCATTCGCGTGTGAGCGCACTCACCGCCCGGCCCCCGGCGACGTCACCGAGCCCATCCACGACCACCACGCTGAGTCGACACCGGGCGCCCGCCATTGAGACCGCCGCCACACCCCCGCCGGGGCGGGCCCGGCACCGGCACCGTCCGGCCCCGTCCCCGCCGTGGCCACGTGGAGGAGGCGCGGCGGGAGCAGCGGCGGGAACGGCGGCGGTCGGGACCGTGGCCGCTGCCGCCGGCGCACCGGGGCGGCGATACACCTGGGCGGCGGGGCGGCGGAAGTCGGGCAGGGCTCGACGGCCGTCCGGCCGGGAAGCGCCCGGCACACCGGTCAGCGCCGCGTTCCGGGTCGCGGAAGCGGACCACCGCCCACGGATCCGGCGGAACATCGGGCGCAGGCGGACCGCGTACACATCGGAAGACGTCCTCCACCGCACCCTGTGACCCGGCACCGGCACCGGCACGCTGCGGCCGGGGCGCTCCACGGACAGGTCGATCGTCGCGCTGACGGTCCGGCAGGTCAGGTCAGGTCCGTTCTCGCGCGCAGCCCCGTCGGAGAGACAGTCAGGCGTCGGGGCATCAATGCGCCGCTGGCGGGCCGGACTTCGCGGTTCAGCCGGGCAAGCGACCCCTTGATGTCGCCGTGAGTGAGGGTGTTTCAGGCTTCCCCCAGGCCCGTTTCAGGTGGACGGTGGGGCCGGGACGGTGTCACCGGTGAAACGTGGCGCCGGCTGCGCTCCGCAGGTGCGCATCGGGTGCCGGTCGATTCGGCCGTCCGCCGGCCGACGCTCGGCTCCGGCGATCCGCCGGCAGTGGGCCGCCGCGGTCTTAGCGGTGCTCGGGCCGGCACCGGGTGTCGGCGGCTTCGACCACGAACCGTCACCGTGCGGCCGGGGAAGCGGGCGCGGTGCCGGGCCGGATTTGGCCCGGCCTCACGGCCGCCGTCATTACTCAGAGTTGCCAAGGAGTGCGGGCTTCCGGTATTCCTATCCGGCCATCCTCGTGTCCCCTTAAGGATTGACGTGTCCATACCCCCCCAGCAGCCCTACGGCGCGCCGCAGCAGCCGTACGGCTACCCGGCCGCGGCCCCGCAGCCGACCGGCTCGAACGGCTTCGCCATCGCCGGTCTGATCCTGGCCTTCCTCTGCTCCCCGCTCGGCCTCATCTTCAGCATCATCGGCCTGGTCAAGTCGAAGAGCGCCGGCAAGGGCAAGGCGCCGGCGATCATCGGCCTCATCGTCTCGCTGCTCTCGATCGTGGCGGGCATCGTGGTCTTCGTGGTGATCGGCTCGAAGGTGGTCAAGGCCATCGACCCCGGGTGCACCAGCGCCACCAGCACGGTGACCACGTACTCGGACAAGATCTCCGCCGACGCGGGCAACCCGGCCGCGCTGAAGGCCGACCTCAAGAACGCGAGCGACGAGCTGAACGCCGCCGCGGCCAAGGCCGGCAACGCCGACGCCAAGAACGCGATCAGCGCGCTGGCCGGCGACTACCAGCAGATGTACACCGCGCTCAACACCGGCACCGCGCCGAGCGCCAACCTGCAGTCCAAGATCGAGACCGACGCCAACAAGGTCGACTCCGCCTGCGGCCACATCGGCAGCTGACCCCGGGGGTCAGCGCGCGGGCCGCATGATTCCGGCGCCCGCCGCCGGCTGACCTCCCGTCGGCGGCCCGGCACGCGTTCCCCTCCCGGGGAG
>NZ_JBHWGV010000267.1:0-2303 GCF_042732955.1 Kitasatospora sp. NPDC059747
GCCAGCGCCCAGGCCGGCAGCTCGGCCGGCGCCGCCGGCGCCCAGGCGGCCCGGGCCCGGGACGCGGCCGGCAAGGCGCGCTCCGCGGCGGACCTGGCCACCGCGGCCTCCGGCCGGGCCGAGAGCCTGGCCAACGCGGCCGCCGCGCACGCCGCCGAGGCGAACCGCAGGGCCACCAGCGCCGCCGACCACGCCGACAAGGCGGCCACGGCCGCCGAGCAGGCCGCCGCGGCGGCCGGTCAGGCGCAGGACTGGGCCAACGTGGCGACCGCCCACGCGAATGCCGCGATCGAGGCCGCGACCGCCGCGAACGACGCCGTCACCGAGGCCCAGAGCATCGAGCAGCTGGCCCGTCAGGCCGAGGCCGCCAAGCTGGAGGCCGACAAGCAGCAGGGCCTCAAGGAGGCCGCCGCCCTCGTCAAGGCGGAGGCCGCGGACCAGGCCAAGCTGACCGGCGACCAGACCTCGGCCGCCGCGCTCGACACGGCCACCAAGGACCTGGTGCAGAAGGCCGCCGCCCCCGGCACCGACCCGAAGACCGCGGCGGGCTTCGGCCGCAAGGCCGCCGTCAGCCTGCTGGGCAGCGCGGGTTACTGGACCCGGGACGCCGCCCGCACGGCGCTCGCCGACAACGACGACGGCGTGGTCGCCTGGGCGAAGAAGGAGTACCAGGACGGCCTGCGGCTGGACGACCGCGACAAGGTGACCTACCTGTCCACCATCGGCACCTCCACGCTCGCGGGGGCCGCCCAGCGGACGCTGGAGAGCACGGACCCGACCGCCGTCGCGAAGTTCCTCTCCGGTGGCGCGCTGGACGTCCAGGCCGACGACCTGCGGTACACCATCTTCACGATGCTCAACGGAGCCGGGACTGCGGTCCAGCGGGACGGCGCCGCCGCACTGAGCAACGGCAGCGCCAAGGCGATGTCCGACTTCGTCCACACCGGCTACCAGCGCGCCGTGGCCGAGGACGACCGGGTGACGATCTTCTCCGTCCTGAACGGCCAGGCCGGTCCCAACGTCAAGGCGGCGGCCGAGGTCGCGCTCGCCGGGCCGGCCTGGATGCAGCACGACTTCGTGACCACCGTCCAGTACAAGGCCGCCGTGCTCGACTCGGACACCGACACCCACGTGTCCTCGGTCCTCGCGCTGATCGCCAACGCGGCGAAGGACGCGGTCACCGCCACCCAGAACGCCCAGCTGGCGTACCAGGTCGCGGCCAACGCCCGCAACGCCGCCCAGGAGGCCAACGACTGGGCGAACAAGGCCCAGGCGTCGGCCCAGCAGGCCAAGGGCTACGCGGACGACGCGAAGGCCAAGGCCACCGCGGCGGACGCCTCGGCGAACGCTGCGGCCGCCTCCGCCCAGCAGGCCAAGTCGGCCGCCGCGACCGCGCAGAAGGCGAACCGCGCGGCCAACTACTCGCTGAACCAGGCGGTCGCCTCCGCCGACAAGGCCACCGCCTCGGCGGCCAGCGCCCGTGCCTCGGCCGCCAGCGCGGCGGCTTCGGCGACGGCCGCCGGCAAGAGCGCCTCCGAGGCCTCCGCGGCCGCGCGGGAGGCACACAGCATCGCGGCGGACAAGCGGGCCCAGGAGCAGGCGGCGGCGGCAGCCGCGGCGGCCCAGGCGGCCCGTCAGGCCGAGGCCGCGAACGTCAACCCGTCCAACAACCCGGCCAACGACAAGATCAACGACACGGCGTCCGCCACCCCGCCCGGGGGCTCCGGCGGAAGCGGTGGAAGCGGTGGAACGGGCGGCGACGGCAAGGACGGTATCCGCAACTTCGCCACGGAGACGGGGCACTACAGCACCATCTGGGGCCTGGCCGCAGTCGGTTCGCTCGCCCTTCCGCCGCCCCTCGGGGAGATCGGGTTCGGCGTCTTCGGAGCGTTTTCCCTCGGGGCCGGTGTGCTCAGCACCGGTGCGTGGCTCTACGCCGACGGCTTCAACAGCAAGGATTTCCTCAACGCGGCGACCAGTACGATCCTCGGCACGATCGGAGGCCCCTACGGCAAGATCTACGGCGAGATCGCCGGACCGGTCGCGAGGACCAGCATCAAGGGCGCCAAGGCAGTCGGTCAGAAGATCATCGAGGGTGGGTCCGCCGTGGCCTCCGGCATTGTCGGCCTCTTCACCTGGTGATCTTTTGAACCGTCCGGCGGTCTAGGCTGCCGGAGAGCGGTGAGTCAATTCGAACGGACCGTGGGGGGGGGGGGCGGGCGGGCGCGGCGCCCCCCCCCCCCGCGGCGGCGGTCGCGCTGAAAAAAAAACTACCCACCCCCCCCAACACAACACACAGTGAC
>NZ_JBHWGV010000268.1:0-2283 GCF_042732955.1 Kitasatospora sp. NPDC059747
GGCCCTATCGCACCACGGGCCACGGGCCGGCTCACCGCCAGCAAGCAACGACGGGCCTACGCGCGGGCCCCCCCGGGCCCGCGGCCTATCGCCGCAGTGAGACCGCGTGGTGAGACCGTGCTCACCCCGGCAGCCAGGACGGCCAGCGCGAGCGCGCCGGGCCCGCCGGGTGGTCGGCGCCCAGCAGCGGCACCAGGCGCTCCGCCTCCGGGGAGCCGATCGGCGCCAGGATCCCGTACGCCTCCGCCCAGCACGCGCGGGCCCGCGCCAGGTCCGTCCGGCTGTCGGCCAGCGCGTCGCCCAGGACCGCCAGGGCCAGGCCCCGGCCGCGGTGGTCGCCGTCCAGGGTCAGCGCGTCGACGGCATCGCCCGCCGTCCCCACCGCGTCGTCCCACCGCCCCGCAGCCCGCAGCGACTCGGCGAGGCGCAGCAGGAGGCGGCCGGTGCGGCGGTGGTCGGCGGGGTCGGTGAGGGCGAGGGCGGCGCGGCGGTGGGCGGCGGCCTCGGCGAGGTCGCCGCGGTCGTGGGCGATCGTGCCGAGGGCGTCGCGGGCGAGCGCCTCCAGCTCGCGGTCGGCGAGTTCGTGGCTGATCACGAGGGACTGGTCGATCACCCGGTTCGCCGCGTCGTGGCGGCCCTGGCGGGCGAACGCGCCGGCCAGGTTGAGGAGTTCGGCGGCCAGGGAGCGGCGGTCGCCGGCCCGGTCCCAGGCGGAGGCGGCGGCCGAGAAGCCGGCCACGGCCTCGTCGGGGCGGCCGGCCTGGAGGAAGCAGGCGGCGAGCGAGCTGTGGGCGAGGGCGAGCAGCGGGCGGGCCGGTTCGAAGGCGGTGCACAGGTCGCGGGCGCGGAGCAGTTCGGCGAGGGCCGAGGGCACCGAGCCGACCTCGGTCAGCAGTCGGCCGAGGACCAGCCGGGCGCGGGCCTCGGCGGCGCGGTCACCCTGTTCGACGCTCGCGTGCAGGAGCGCGTTGGCGGCGTGGCCGAGCGGGCGGGTGGCGTGCCCGGAGTCGGCCAACAGGCAGCAGCCGAGCAGGAGTTCGGCGAGCCGGCCGAGGGCGGGGGCGGTGTCGGCGGAGCGGCCGGGGAGCTTCGCGCACTGGCTCACCAGGGCGCCGACGGCCGGGGACGAGCCGACGGCGAAGCCGCGCCGCGCGGAGGACGCCCCGAGCGCCGCCGTCACCAGCGCGTGGTGGTGGTCCACCAGGCGGCTCAGTGCCGCCCGGAGCTCGTCCGGGTCGCCGCCCTGGCCGGCCCGCCGGGCGAAGGCCCGCAGCAGGTCGTGGTAGCGGTAGTGGTCGGGGCTGGCGAAGCTCTCCAGCATCGAGCAGTCCACCAGCGACTCGGCGAGCTCGACGGCGTCCGGCTCCGGCAGGTCCAGCACCGCGGCGACCGCCCCGGGCGACAGGTCGGGCACCTCGGGGACGGCCAGCAGCCGGAAGGCGCGGGCCTGTTCGTCGTCCAGCTGGTCGTAGCCGAAGCGGAACGAGGACTCGACGGCCAGGTCGCCGCTGCGCAGCGCGTCCAGCCGGTAGCGGTCGCCGGTGAGTTGCTCCAGCAGCCGGGCGATCGTCCAGCTCGGACGGCAGGCCAGCCGGGCCGCCAGGATCCGCACGGCGAGCGGCAACTGGCCGCAGAGCCTGACGAGTTCACCGGCCGCCTGCTCCTCGGCGGCGACCCGTTCGGCGCCGACCACCCGGGTGAGCAGGGTGACGGCGTCCTCGGCCGGGAGCACGGGGAGTTCGGTGAAACGGGCGTTGGGCAGGGCGCCGAGGCGGGTGCGGCTGGTGACGAGGACGGCGCAGCCGGCGCTGCCCGGCAGCAGCGGGCGGACCTGTTCGGCATCGCGCGCGTTGTCGAGCAGCACGAGGACGCGGCGGCCCGCGAGCAGCGAGCGGTCGCGGGCGGACCGTTCGGCGAGGCCGGCCGGGATCGCGTCGCCGACGACGCCGAAGGAGCGCAGGAACGCGGCCAGGGCCTCCTCGGGGCGGGTGGGGCGGCCGTCGGCGCCGTGCAGGTCGAGGTAGAGCTGGCCGTCCGGGAACTCGGCGGCCAGGCCGTGGGCGACGTGCACGGCGAGCGCGGTCTTGCCGACCCCGCCCATGCCCGCGACGGCCGCCACCGGCACGCTGCCCGGCTCCCGCAGGGCGGCGCGCAGGGCCTCGGCCTCCGCGGACCGCCCGGTGAAGTCGGCGGCGGAAGCCGGCAGCTGGGCCGGGACGAGGGTGGAGGCCGGATCGGCCCCGGCCGTCGGGGCGGCCGGCTCGGTCTCGGTCAGGACCCACT
>NZ_JBHWGV010000269.1:0-2243 GCF_042732955.1 Kitasatospora sp. NPDC059747
AGCTGCATCCGGTTGTTTTGGTGGGTTTGGTGGGGGGGGTTGTTGGTCCCCCCCCCCCCCCCCCCGGGGCCCCCCCCCGGGGGGGCCCCCGGGGCCCTCGTGCGTCCCCGCGCGGTGGAGCCGTGCGGATCGTTCCCGCGGGGACGGGATCGTACGGCGCACGACTCCGGGGCCGGCCGCAGCCCGGGACGGCCGCTCAAAGCGTCCCTGGCCCGCCACAACCCCGGCGCCGTGCGCGAAGGCCGTCGATTCGACGGCCGACCCGGGGCCCGCCGGAGCCCCGTCGGCGGCAGTGGAGGCACGGGGACGCGTTGCCGTTCGTCGCGTCTCCGTCCCTCGGAAAACTGCCGCACTACCAACCTAAGACGTATCAGGGTGCGAGAAGTTACGCCCGGGGGGTGTGAGCTGCCTCTCGCCACGCTCCGTGTGCGCGTCGTACCGGGCCCATACCACACGTTCCGGCGCGGGCGACGTCACCCTCCCCGCAGTCACGGCAACCGAGCGTGATAGGAATCGTGGCATTCCGGTACGGACCGTCCCGCACCCTCGCAGCGTGGCGGCGGAACTGGGGAGGGAGTGCGCAGATGGCCAGGAACGTCGTAGTCACCGGCGGTGGCACGGGAATCGGGTTCGAAGTGGCGCGGCGGTTCGCCGAGGCGGGCGAACGGGTCGTGATCGTCGGCCGCCGCCGGGCGGTGCTGGAGAAGTCCGCGGCCGAGCTCGGGCCGAACGTCACCCCGCTGGTCTGCGACCTCGCCGACCCGGACGCCGTCGAGGCCGCGCTCGCCGAACTGCCCGAGCGCGTCGACGTGCTGGTGAACAACGCCGGCAGCCGCGAGACCGTGATCGGCGCCGGCCCGCACGCGCTGCTGGCGCGCTGGCGCGGCGATTTCGAGCGCAACGTGCTGACCGTGGTGCTGCTCACCGAGTCGATCCGCGACCGGCTCACCCCGGGCTCCGGCCGGGTCGTCACGATCAGCTCGATCGCCGCCCTGCGCGGGGCCGGCTCCTACGGCGCGGCGAAGGCCTCGCTGCACGCCTGGAACCACTTCCTGGCCGCCCAGTTGGGCACCTCGGGCATCACCGCGAACATCGTCGCCCCGGGCACGGTGGCGGGCACCGAGTTCTTCGGACCGCGGCTGGACGAGGCCGAGGTGGCCCGCCGCGCGGCGCGCACGCTGCTCGGCCGGATCGGGGAGACGGGGGAGGTCGCGGGGGCCGTGTACTTCCTCGCCTCGCCCGAGGCCGGGTTCATCACCGGCGAGATCCTGCACTGCAACGGCGGCGAGCTGCTCGGGCGTTGAGCCCCTGACGGTGTCGAGCCCCGGACGGCGTTGAGCTCCGGACGGCGGCGGGGGGGGGGGGGCGGGGGGGGGGGGGGGCGGCCCCCGGCGGGGGGGGGGGCCCGCCGGGCGGCGGGCGGGGGGGGGGGGGGCGCGCGGGCGGGCCGGGGCGGGGGGGGGGGGGGGGGGGGGGGGGGGGGGGGGGCGCGCCGCCCCCCGCCCCCGCCCCCCCCCCCCCCGCGCTCGTTTCGGGACGGCCTCTCGGGCCGGGCCGCTGGGGACGGCCGTCAGGCGGCGGCCTCGAAGCGGCGCAGCCGGAGGCTGTTGGTGACGACGAAGACCGAGGAGAAGGCCATCGTGGCCCCGGCGATCATCGGGTTGAGCAGTCCGGCGGCGGCCAGCGGGATCGCGGCGACGTTGTAGCCGAAGGCCCAGCAGAGGTTGCCCCGGATGGTGCCGAGGGTCCGGCGGGAGAGCCGGATGGCGTCGGCGGCGGAGCGCAGGTCGGCGCGGACCAGGGTGAGGTCGCTCGCCTCGATGGCGGCGTCGGTGCCGGTGCCCATGGCGAGGCCGAGGTCGGCCCGGGCGAGCGCGGCGGCGTCGTTGACGCCGTCGCCGACCATGGCGACCGAGCGGCCCTCGGCCTGGAGGCGTTCGACGACGGCGACCTTCTCCTCGGGCAGGACGCCGGCGATCACGTCCTCGGGGGCGATGCCGACCTCGGCGGCGACGGCCTCGGCCACCGCCCGGTGGTCACCGGTCAGCAGGACCGGGCGCAGGCCGAGCGCGCGCAGTTCGGCGACGGCCCGGGCGCTGGTCGGCCGGACCGCGTCGGCGACCTCCAGGACGGCCCGGGCCTCGCCGTCCCAGCCGACCGCGATCGCCGTCCGCCCGGCCGCCTCGGCGGTCCGCTTGGCCGCGGCCAAGCGTTCGGGCAGGGGCCGGGCGTGCTCCGCGAGG
>NZ_JBHWGV010000270.1:0-2084 GCF_042732955.1 Kitasatospora sp. NPDC059747
GAGTAATAGCTCGCGTACCGCGCACTAACGAAGTAACCTTTAAAATTTTAGTATCCGATGCTGGCCGCCAATACTTGAGACCAATAAATCCGCAATATCCAATCATTGATATCACGGAGGAAACTTTTATCTATGGGAAAATAGTTGGATCATTTATCCCAGAATAAATAAACTATGATATTTTAACTAATTCGTACTGTTTCACTATAGCTACATACATCTTCCTTGAGACAGCACGAGGCATTTTCCGTATATTTTTTTAGCCAAGAAAGCTTTAAAAACTCTCTAGGAAATTCTTTCTCATTATGAATTTCTATATCCTTATTAATAGCCTGAATCAGGCTGGACTTTACACTATCAAGTGCAAGCATTTCTCCTTCATACATTAACGTTCCTTCCATCTCAAGATGGTAAAGTGCATTCAAATAATAATCTGAACCCTCACGCATGACAACTGTCGAAATCCTCTTCTTTGTACGAGATAAACTTTGAAGAATTTGAGGTCGAGCATAAACCTCTGTTTCATATTCATATTGTTTAGAGCCTATTTCCGGATCTATCAATAATCGAGGCATTTGTGCGAGCTTACTTTCGACATAATAGGCACAATCTACTGCTGGGCCAAAAAAGCTAACATCATCAATAAAAGCATCACCATAGGTTGCTCCACCTCTAACATAAAACCCCTCACTCATGATTTTTGTTATCAAAAGAGAAGTATTATATAGAGCCACGGACATCAGCTTATTAGCATCCTTTCGCGACTCTGAAACTCCTTCCTTATAAAAATAGAAAATAAACGCACAATCAGAAAAACTGAACAATTTCCTGTCATAAGCTACATGACTCAAATCGTTTGAAGACTGACGCCTTTGACTGTCTTGAATACTACCGTGAAAAAGATTATGTATTTTAAACTTGATATCAAAATCTTTCATATTTTTGGACCCTAGAACGTCCAAAAATATAACCACCATTTTACTGTACCCCATACAACCCTCTATAAAATTATGAGCCCAAGCAACTTTTGAATAGCGTAGAGAACGCTGCGTTGTTCTTTCTAAAATTATCGGCAGGCGCACCAATCAATTTATTGGGATAACTGCTAATGTGCTGGAGAGCAAATGTCAACTCATATATTATTAAAAACATAAACCAACAGTGTGCGTAGGTTTGAACCTTTGCAAGACTGCTGCGGAACGGCGCAATTGATTCTGCATGGGCTCGCCCGTTTCTGAATGCATAAGCCAAACCGCTCAGAGTTAGAAATAAAATCTCGGGACGGGAAAGCTGATAAAAAATGCCGCCCAGTTCTACTTTTTCTCCTCTTAATATCCTTCGAAGAAGGGTTGCACCATTTCTGAGTTCCGCCCCACCAACTGCTCGATAATGCCAGGAAAGGTAATGTAGTACGGATTGAATAGATGCGCTGACCACTGGAGGCGCGCCATTGGCGAATAAAAGTCGCTTAGCAAAAATGGAAAACCCTTTATAACCATCCCCGACAAATTCATAACCTCCTTCGTCCACTATTTTTTTAAGAAGGAATTTGCATGTCCGAATTGGAACACGCGAAACAAGATCAAAAAACGCATCACCAACTTCAGAGTTAGCGACGAAGTAATCATCCAATTTCGTGCTAACGCTTCTTAGTGCCTTAGTAGTATTTTCTTTGCACCCTGGAACCTGCTTACATGAAAACTCAAAGGCTCTCCATACCCAATCAAACGCATGATCGGGTCTATAAGGCAGGCTATCTACTGCATCTAGCAAATAAGAAATCATTATGTGCGACTCTTTATTATCCGTATCAGGCAATTGATAAGGAAAAAAAAGATCTTCAAGCGGGTAAGGCTCAAGCAGTTCCGCAAACCTTTTTTCTGCTTCGAACTTTTGAGCTTTTGGCCACAAATTAAAATGGTCAATCCTTTGTTGGCGAGCCATACAGTCCCTATTTATCGTTGGAATTTAAGCCTTTAAAGCTACTAATTTGCCACTATCCAGTCTACTTCTTTGTAGCTTCACAAAGATAATCAACCAAT
This sequence comes from Kitasatospora sp. NPDC059747, assembly GCF_042732955.1. NCBI lineage: Bacteria > Bacillati > Actinomycetota > Actinomycetes > Kitasatosporales > Streptomycetaceae > Kitasatospora > Kitasatospora sp. NPDC059747. The sequence goes on from NZ_JBHWGV010000270.1 coordinate 2,043, forward strand.
AACTGACATTTCACAACCACTGGTTGATATTTGAGCCTACTC
>NZ_JBHWGV010000271.1:0-1968 GCF_042732955.1 Kitasatospora sp. NPDC059747
AGAAGAGTTGAGACGTCAGATACCTCACTCAACCGCTTGGGAGCCTTGTGCGTTCTTCCTCAGCCCACGACCACCTGGCCGTCACCCGATCGGTGACCAAACCGAAAAGGCTCAGTCACCCAGACAGACCAGCGCCATCTGCTCTTGGCAGCGCGCCCAGTTTCGCCCAGTGCATGCTGTCGTCCCCGGTCGGCCCCCGAAACACCAGGAATACGGTTCCGAGGAAACTGCATATGGCGGGCCCATGACATGACTGTCCGTCCACCTGTGTCCGCCCGGCGAAAACTTCACCGTCGAAGAGCGTGAAGGCGATACTCTGGCCGTCCGGGACCCGCCAGGCCAGCAGGATTCCGTTTCCGTGGGTTGTCGCTGCGGGGCCGTCGGCCGCATGGATTTCGACTGGCACCTGGGAAATACCTCCGCCCCCGCCAGCGTCTGACATGACAAAAGAGGCGATTTTCTGAGGTTCCCATTCAGTGGCACCTGCGCCGAGCGACGAATAGTAAATCCGGGTGTCGTCGTGGACACCCCTCCAGAACATGTACAGCCGGCTTCCCAGCACGGCCAGTGCCGGCCCGCTGAACGTCCCGACTTCGCCCACATGCCGCTGTGATTCCCAGGCTCCTGAAACAAACCTCGACCAGTAGATGGTGTCGTCTCCCGATATTCCTTGCCATGCCATGTGGGGAACCTCGAAATTGGCGAGGGCGGGGCGGTCGTTGGAGCCGATATCGGGAATATTGCTGGGAGTAGCCCAGTCGGAGCCGTCCTTCGTCGAATAGTAGATGCTGTCATCACCGGGAACACCCCGCCAAGCCATCATCAACCCGGTCGAGGGAGGGGTGCCAGCCGCCACCGAAGTCAGGGCAGGGCTGTAGGCGGATCCAAAGGGCCCCGTGATGGGGCGCTGTGGGCTCCACACGGTTCCTTCCAACGTCGACTCGTAAAGCGAGTCGTCACCATCGACTCCCCTCCACGCCATGTGCATCGTCTGGTCTGAGAAGGTGAGTCCCACTTGTCCGGCGACCGCGAGAGCGGGGCGATCGCTGGTACCGCGGTCGCTGAGCGCCGGTTGCGGGACCCATCCGTACAGATTGTGCAGCGACAATTGCGATTCGGCGTCCACGTGCAAAAGGCCGGTCTCACTGGGGTACATGACGGAATCGGGATTATTCGAATGAGTCAGGCCGAGGGCGTGGCCTATCTCATGTATCGCATCGGCGGTCAGTTTCTCACTACTCCAGGGTGCCCTGCTGAAGAAGTCCACCTCACCGCTCTCCGGGAAGTGCCCACTTCCCACCACCCCTTCTGCCACACCGAACTTCGAATTCAGCTCCGCAGCTCCGAAAGCGAAGTGGAGATCACCGTTGCTGTCCACCCGTTTGAAGGTGAAAATTTGGCTGGCCACTTCCCATGCACTGAGAGCACCTTCGATGGCGGTTTCCACCTGATCTGGATGAAGCCCGCCGGCATTCTCCGGTTTCACCGAGAAGGACAAGGCGGTCCGGCTCCATTTGCCGTGGGGCGGGCCATAGGTACGAATCTGCAGGTCTGTGACGACCTCGTCCGGAACAGCGCACATCCGGCGACTGGAATCGGCAGTGATGCCGAGGGGGGCATTGACTAGGGTGGTCTCTCCGTTCAGACCGACGCTGAACCCGAACGCCGGGCCGTCAGGGCGGATCAGTGTGTAACCCGAAGCCGGCACCATGGTCAGGCTGTCGACTCCAGGCCGCAACACACCCTCGTGGTCTAGCAAGGCGATGGCCACTGGGCTTGATAGCTCTTGAAGATCCAAAGCGACTGCATATCCGCGCAGCGTAAGCGACCCGCCGTCGGACTGGGCGAAGCCCGAATACATCGGATCGACTCCCACGTGCCCATTCACGTCGACCGTGAACTGGAAATCCGCCACAATCCCCGCCGCCGGCTGGAAACCGTACCCGGGCGCGGGTATGTAGGTGTAGG
>NZ_JBHWGV010000272.1:0-1966 GCF_042732955.1 Kitasatospora sp. NPDC059747
CTATGTAAGCGCGCGTCGGATTTGGCACCGCGTTGCACGACATTTGGCATACACGGCGCATTAGGTTCCCGTCCGGTTTGGCGGGATGATTGGCATCATCGATCGGTAGTACTTGGCATCATGCAGGCACTACCGGCCAGGTGATGGATTGCGGATACCCTTCCTGATCGGAGACCCGGCTTAGCGCTATCCGATACTTCCTCCAAGCCTTCAATGACGCCGCCTCGGCCTCAGTGGCTTCCCCATCGTCGACAGCATCCTGAAGTGGGGCTATCACAAAATCTGCAACATTGCGTAGACGGCCATACTCTTCGAGAGCCATTGCCAGTGGGTCAGGCTTCGATATCTCCGGCTCGACGTATTTTGTCACGGGCGCCCCATTCTTTATCTCTGCCATCACCCGTTCATAGATGTCCGGTGTCTCGGCCAGTGTTGCGTGGAATGGGTAACCGCCGTAGGCGATGACGTAGGTGCCATCCTGACGGCTTTGTATACTGCCAATCGCTGGCAGGTGTGTATCTAAGTTTTCAGTTGCAACCAAGCTAATATCTTCTGCGTCCATCATTGAATTCTCCAAGCAAAACCAACGCTGGTTGCGGCACCGATTTGGGTTCCACCGGCTACCAGGCCAGTGCGGGAGCCACCGAGGAAGCTACCCGTGTTATTGAAGTTTAGGAACTGATAGGCCCATGTACCGCCCGCTGGCAGGGTTAATGCGCCCTCGATTGAGAGCCACTGACCTGCTACCGGTTTCATGAAGCTTGCGACGGTGTGGCAGGAGGAACCGGATGACAGAATGTCACCTGCCGATATGGTTGCAGCGCCGCCTGCGGCGGTGGTGACCGAAAGAGTGCTTGTTCCGTTTGTATGAGACAGCAGCACACCGGTATTTGGGCAACGAAGCCTAAGCAAGCTTAGAGAACTGCCTGGGGCGCTGCTATCGATGCTCAACGCAGGGGCCGACAAGCTCTGTGTAGAGGCTACATAGAGCGAACCGTCGATAGTGCCACCGGACTTATCAAGTTTCCCACCCAGCGCCGTATTCATCTGTGACGTGGTGAGGGCATCTGTGATGCCGTAGCCAGAAAGCGTGTTCGCTTTGTCGGCTTTCCCTTTAGTGGCCGAGCTGATCGCAGAGTCTGTTTGCACCCTAGTGTAAGCATCTGAAATGCCGTATCCGCCAAGGGTCGTGGCTTTCGCGGCCTTGCCCGCAATTACGTTATTAATGGTAGTTGCAAAGTTTGGGTCGTTCCCCAATGCCGCTGCCAGCTCGTTTAACGTATCCAGTGCGTCTGGTGACGACCCTACAATCTCTGCAATTGCGGCCCTAACGAATGCGGTGTTGGCTGCTTGATCCGTGTTTGAATCCGGCGCGGGGGTCGGAACTCTTGGGATCCCTGTAAAGGTCGGGCTAGCCAGATTTGCCTTAAGTGCGGGATTGAAGTTCACCTCCGTCCAAAGCTCTGCAACTGGTGTCCAACCCCCTCTGGCGTTTACAGACCGTATAGCGGCGGAGGCCTTTTCAGCTCCCTGACGGATTGCGAGCTGAGCTGAGTTATTGGCACCGTAGGGCAGATTGAGCACGCTTGCGTACTGGGCAAAGGTGTTGGCGCTTTCTCCGAAAAAGTAAAACCCACCCGGCCGTCCGATAACATCGCTTGCCGACTCCGGCAGGTCAGATGCTCCCAGACCATACTGACCTTTCTTTATAGCATCGGTAATTCCATATCCCTGCAATGTCGTAGGTTTGTTAACCAACTTTGTAAAGTCAGCCAAAGCCTGAACGGCCTTCAACATCTGCCCATCATCGTCTGGATTCAGTGCGAAGCCCATGCCTTGTATAAGGCCAACGATTTCCCGTTGGACAGCATTAAGCCAAGCAGCTTTGAGCAACGTGGCATCGACGCCCGCTCCTGGATTTCCTTCGGTGAATTCACCAACGGCGTTCGCCGTATTGGTACTGTCG
>NZ_JBHWGV010000273.1:0-1945 GCF_042732955.1 Kitasatospora sp. NPDC059747
CTTTTGTTTAAAAGAGACTGGGTGGGGGGGTGTTTTGTGGGTGGTGTGTGCGTCGAGCCCCTCCACCACGGGGGCCTGGTGGTCGAGGAACGTCGTCCGTTCCTCGACCGAGAGGCCGCCGACCATGGCCTGCATCCGGGCGTAGTGCTCCGGTGCCAGGTCGCGCAGTCGTTGCGCACCCCGCGCGGTGAGGATCACCACGTTGCGCCGCCCGTCCTCGATGGACGGGCGACGGGCCACCAGGCCCTCCCGCTCCAGTCCGTCGACCAGCCCGGTCACCGTCGCCCGCGAGACGCCGAGGCTCTCCGCGAGCTGGGACGGCGACTTCTCGCCGCCGTGGTCCTCCAGGTCGGCCAGCAGCCGGTACCGGCCGGTGGACAGTCCGAACCGGCCGAAGTGCACCTCGCCCGCCTGCCCGAGCCTGGCGCCCGCCGCCATCAGCCTGGCCGCCACCAGCACCGCCTGCGGGTCGGCCGTGAGGCCGTAGCGGGCGATCTGGCGGCGTGCCTGGTCCAGCGTGGGGGCGCCGTGGCCGGCGTCGGGGTGCTGCGTCATGGGTTTAATATGGCGGCTAATCAGTTTCCCGGTCAAGCCCGGGCGGGGCGGGTTGCCCCGGAGGCACTACGCGGCGCGTGAGGCGGGGGTGATGCGGGGCGGGGTCCAGTCGGCGTGCTTCAGCACCGTTCGGACCATCGCACCGGGCGGGGTGAGCCGGATCGCCGCGTTGCGCAGACCGACGGCGACCGGGTTGGTGAGCTGCTGGCCCATCCTGCCTGCCCGTCGGGCGTCGCGTGCCACCGTCAGGGTGCGGGGGCGGCGTGCGGCGTCGTAGCGGGTGAGTGCGGTGGTGATGGCGGCTTCGGCGGTAGCGGGGCCGAGGGCGGTGGCGGGGCCGAGGGCGGCGGCCAGGGTTACCGCGTCTTCCAGTGCCTGGCACGCGCCCTGGCCCAGGTGCGGTGTCATCGCGTGGGCCGCGTCGCCCAGCAGGGCGATCCGGCCGACGGCGAAGGACGGGACGGGTGTGACGAGCTCGTTCACGTCGTGGTGCAGCACGTCCTCGGGGCGGGTCGCCGCGAGCAGCGCCGGGATCGGGTCGTGCCAGCGGGCGAACCTCCGGCGCATCTCGTCGAGCGGGTCCCGGTAGCGCAGGCCGGCCGGGGCGTTGAGCGTGGCGTGCCACTCGGCCCGGCCGTCCGGGAACCCGATGTGGCCGAACTCGGCGCCGTGGCCCCAGGTCAGCGCGAAGTCGTCGGCCAGACCCTCGACCGGGCGGTCCGTGATGGCCCGCAGGACCGTCGACCCCGCGTACACCGGGCCGGGGTGGGACGGGAACAGACGGCGGCGCAGCTTGCTGTTGATGCCGTCGGCGGCCACGACGAGGTCCGCCTCCAGCGTGGTTTCGTCGTAGGTCACCCGGACCCGGGAACCGGGGGCGGTTGCGACGTCGGTGACCTCGGAGCCGATCACGACGTTGCTGGGGGGTATCGCGGCGCGGAGGATCCGGTGCAGGTCGGCCCGCGGGATGCCGACGATGGGGGTGCCCAGTTCGCGCTCCAGTGCGGCGCCGTCCATCAGGGCGAGGCGGCGACCGTCGGGGGTCCTCGTACCTCCGGTGTACTGGCGCCGCGACGCGGCCTCGACGGCGTCGGCGACACCGAGCGTCGCGAGTGCGCGCATGCCGTTGGCGTGCAGGGAGATGCCGGCGCCCGCGTCGTCGAGGGTCGCGGCCCGCTCGACGACGGTCACGTCCCATCCCACCAGCCGGAGCCCGATCGCGGCGGCCAGGCCGCCGATTCCGCCCCCGACCACCACTGCGGTGTTGTTGCTCATGGCTGGTCCTTTCGTGCTGCCTTCTACATCTGTAGAAGGAGGGTACAGCGGGCTTATGGGGGCCGCTGCGCGGGGCTTGGGGTGCGGGGTGGGCTTTCGGGTGGGTGGGGTTCGC
>NZ_JBHWGV010000274.1:0-1814 GCF_042732955.1 Kitasatospora sp. NPDC059747
TCTGCCCACCGGCCCCAGCGCGTTGTCGGGGGGCGGCGCGGGGGGTTCGCCCCGTCCCCGGGGGTTCCCGCCCCCCGTCGGGCCCCGCCGGGGCGTGGAGGGGAGGGTTCAGCGGAAGAGGGGGAGGTGTTCCTCCAGGAAGGCCGGGAGGGTGCGCGGGACGCGCCCGGTCAGGCGGCTGATCGTCGGGTCCGGCTCCTCCTTCCGGAGCACCGCGAGCCGCTGGATCTCCACCACGTGGGTCGCCAGCCACTCCGGCATCCCGGCCCGCGTCACCAGGTGGGCGCGCAGCTCCTCGGGGGACAGGTCGACGTAGTGGACCGGCCGGCCCAGCAGCTCGCCGATCAACTCGGCCAGCTCCGGATGGCTGTACGCCCGCCCGCCGGTGAGCTCGTACGTGCCGCCCGCCAGCTCCGGCCGGGTGAGCACGTCCGCGGCGATGTCCCCGATGTCCCGCACGTCTACGTAGTTGCAGCGCGCCCGTTCCATCGCCCCGTGCACCACCCCGGCCGCGGCGATGCCGGGCGCGAGGAGGAGGAGCTTCTGCATGAACGCGTACGGCCGCAGGACGGTCGCCGCCATGCCGGAGGCGCGCAGGTGTTCCTCCACCCGGTGGTGTCCGCGCGAGACGGCCACGGGGGACAGCGGCTCCGCGGTCGGGGCGGAGATCTTCACGACGTGCTCCACGCCGCACTCCCCGGCGACCCCGATCGTGCGCAGCTCGTGCTCGACCTGGTGCGGGCCGTTGGCCATGGTGAGGAACAGCTGGTGGGCGCCCCTCAGCGCGGTGCGCAGCGACTCCGGGTCGGCCGCGTCGGCGAAGACCGGTTCGACGAGCGGGCGGGCGCTCGCGTCGAGGTCGCGGTCGAGGGTGGCGGCGAGGCGCTCGGGATCGCGACTGAGCGCTCGGGCCGGAGCGCCCAGGGCGGCGAGGCTGCGGAGGGTGGCTCCGCCGGTGGCGCCTGCTGCGCCCATGACGACGATCATGAGGTCTGCCTCTCGGGGTGGGGTGCGGGGTCGTTGCGGTGCTGCGGGGCGGCGCGGTGCGGGCGGCAGGCGCGCCAGCGGATGGTGATGAGGGTCGCGGCGATCGCCGAGGACAGCGGCAGGTCGACGGGGAGGCGGCCGGGCCAGGCCTGGTCGGCCAGTGCGGGAATCCGGGGCAGCCAGTGCGCTCCGGCGAGGCCGACGGCCAGGGCCACGGCTGCTGCGGTGACGGCGAGGACGATCGCGACTGCGGCGCGCGGCGCGCGGGCTGCCCACGCATGGGGCGGGCGGCGGCGCAGCCGGGCTCCGATGAGGGCCGCGACGACCGCCGATGTGCCGGCGATCGTGGTGACCGCGGCGAGCATCAGCTCGGGCTGGTGCGTCGCGGCGCCGCCGAGGCCGGCCATCAGGGCGGGCATGACGTAGGCGGTCAGGACTTCTCGCCGGAGGACGAATCTCGGGGGTGCGCCTGGGGCCTTCTTGCTCATGGGGGTTCCTGTTCTGTAGGGGAGGGCGCTTGATTAGGTGGCTAATTATTTGGGCGTGAGGTGGTTAGATGGCTAAGTATTGGGGTGTTTGGGTGTTTGGGTGTTTAGGTGTCGGGCGTTGGGTGCTGGGGCGTTGGGTGGGGGTGGGGGTGGGGGTGGGGTGGAGTGGGGGTGGTTAGTCGGTGGTGAGTGCGTCGATGCCCTCGACCACGCGGGCCAGGAGGTGGGGGGTAGGGCTGGGGGGGCGCGCCCCGGGGGCGCCCGCCCCGCGCGGGCGCCCGGGGGTGTGGGGCCGGGGGCGGGGGGGGCGGCGGGTGGGCGCCCCCCCCGGGGGGGTCT
>NZ_JBHWGV010000275.1:0-1786 GCF_042732955.1 Kitasatospora sp. NPDC059747
ATCCGAGGGGATGGCACGGGCCCGGGCGCGTTTCCTATGCCCCTTGGGCCTCTTGCGTTTCCAGGAGCGCGGCCAGGCGCTCCACCGCCAGCGCGGTGCGCTCGCGGTCACCCGTCAGCGTCAGGTCGAACAGCAGACCCCGCAGCACGGCCATCACCAGCGTCGGCGTGACGACGTCCTGCGGCCCCGCGCACACCTGCGCCAGGTGCTCGCGCAGCACCACCAGCCAGTCGGTGACCGCCCGCCGCCCCTCCGGGTGGCGCTCCGGATGGGCCAGGTGGTCGGCGTGCACCTCGAAGGCCAGCCGCACGAACGGCGCCCGCTCCGGCGCGCTCAGCCACCGCCAGATCCCGCGCAGCCGCTGTGCCGCACTCGCCCCGTGCGCCGCCGGCAGCCCCTCGGCCAGCCGCGCGGCCCCGCGCCGGCGCGCCTCGGCGAGCACCGCCGCCACCAGCTCCTGCTTGCTGCCGAAGTCGTAGAGCAGCATCCGCGGACTGGTCGCGAGCGCCTCGGCCAGCGGACGCAGGCTCAGCCCGGCCAGCCCGTGGGCCAGCACGTAGTCGGCGGCCAGCGCCACGGTGCGCTCGCGCCGGTGCGGATCGGCCGGTCGTCCCATCGCCGCCGCCCTCCCTCGTTCAGGTCTTCCGAGTGTGCCAGTATATGAAACAGACGTTTCAACAACGGCGTCTTCGACAACGGGGGGAACCGCCATGCGGACCGATGACGACCTTGCCGCCGACCGCGCCCTGGTGCTGGGCCCCGGCGGCTACCTGGGCACCGCCTGGACGGCCGGCCTGGCCGCCGGCCTGCGCGAAGCCGGCATCGACCTCGCCGAGGCCGACCTGACCGTGGGCACCTCCGCCGGCGCCATGATCGCCGCCGTCCTGACGGCCGGACAGGACCCCGCCCGCCTCGCCACCCCCACCGGCGCCGCCCCCGCCCGGCGCCCCGACCCCGCCCTCACCGGCGCCGTCTTCGCCCTCCTCGGCCAGGGACTGGACCCCGCCGAGGCCCGCCGCCGCGTGGGCCGCCTCGCCCTGGACACCGCCGACCCCGAGGCCGAAGCCGACCTCGTGCGCCGCCGCGCCGCACTGATCGCCACCGACACCTGGCCCGAACAGCGCCTGCTCGTCACCGCCGTGTGCGCGGAGACCGGCGAACCCGCCGTCTGGGACGCCGCCTGCGGCGTGCCCCTGGCCCGCGCCGTCGCCGCCTCCAGCGCCTTCCCCGGCATCGAGGTGCCCGTCACCGTCGACGGCCGCCACCACATCGACGGCGCGCTGCGCGCCGGCACCAACGCCGACCTCGCCGCCGGCGCCCGCACCCTGGTCGTCGTCGACCCGCTCGCCCACCGCCACCCCGGCGCCGGCGCGACGCCCGGCGCCCTCACCCTCGTCCCCGACCCGGACGCCGCCCGCCTCCTGGACACCACCGGCCCCGCCGACCTCGCGACCTGGCAGGCCGCCTACCGCGCCGGCCACACCCAGGCCGCCCCCGCCGCCGCCCTCCTGCACGACACCTGGCGCCCCGTCACGGCACGCTGACCCACTCCACCGCGTACACCGGGGCCAGCCTGGCCCGGTAGAGGTGCAGCAGCAGGACGAAGACCACCAGCATCACCATCGGCATGCCGAGCACGCCCAGCAGCCACAGCAGGAACAGCGGGATCCCGCCCGGGCGGCTGCTGTTGTCCATCCCTGATCTTGCAGGGTATCCCCGGCTTCAGCCGGGGAGGGAATGCATCCTTGGCCCGGAGCCGCGAAGCGGCGGAGAACGCTGCGTTGTC
>NZ_JBHWGV010000276.1:0-1786 GCF_042732955.1 Kitasatospora sp. NPDC059747
GGCGTGGACAAGCGCCCACCCCGCCCCTCCCCCCCGGGGCCCCCCCCCCCCCGGGGGGGCCGCGCCGCGGGGGCCAACGCGGGCCCGCCGCGCCCTCGGGCACGACCGACCCGCAGCTGTGACACCAACCCGGGAGAGGCTGTGAACATCGCCGTCGTCCTACCCTGGCGGTCCCAACCCGGCCGTGACTACGCCCACGACGTCAGCGTCGCCCGCTGGCGCCGCGTGCTGCCCGCCGGCGCGGTGATCGACGTCGACACCGGCGACGAGCCGTTCAACCGCGCCGCCTGCCGCAACGCGGGCGTGCGCCGCGCGGCGCGCTCCCACGCCGATGTCGTCGTCATCGCCGACGCCGACACGTTGGCCGAGGAAGGGCCGCTCCGGGCTGCCGTCGAGGCCGCCGCCGCGAGTGGCCTCGTCCATCTGCCCTACACCGAGTACCGGTCCCTCAACGCCGACGGTACCGCCCAGCACCGCGCCGGCCTGCCGCTGCCCGACTGCAGCGCCCTCGCGGTCCAGGGGGCGTGCAGCGGCATCTACGTGACGACTCCGGCGACGTGGTGGGCCACCGGGGGACAGGACGAACGGTTCCGCGGCTGGGGCTTCGAGGACGCCGCCTGGGAACTCGCCCACACCGCCCTGCTGGGCGCGCCGCCCGTCCGGCACGAGGGCCGCGTCTACGCCCTGCACCACCCGCCGGGGGCCAAGGAGGGGCCGCAGTACGAGGCCAACGCGGCGCTGTGCTACCGCTACCACGTGGCCGCGAGCGACCCCGACGCCATGCGCGCACTGGTCGGCGAGCGGGAGGGTGCCGCGCCGCCGCACGACGGAGCCGAGCCCGTCCCGCTCCCGTCTCCCCGTCGCACCGACACGCCCGACCGGACCGGCCCGGACCGCGAGCGACACCTCTGAGCGGGTGCTCGGTCATCAGGACGTGGGGATGCGCACCGGTGGGATGAACGCCCCGCGTCCGGGGCCCGCGGGCGACGAGACGGCCGGCGTTCGGGCTCAGCGCATCGTCCCCAGGGCCGCGGCCATGGCGCCGAGCATCTGTCCGTCGGCTGTGGCAGGGTCGATGGCGGGCGTGTCGCCCATGGCCTGGACCAGGCTGATGACGTTGCCCGACTGGACGAAGTACTCGTGGGCGTCGGAGCCGACGTCCGCGAACGCGACGTGCGGCTTGCCGTCCTTGTCCCGGACGGTGGTGAGCCAGCTGATGCCCCCGGAGCCGGTGGCCGTCTTGACGACCGTGGTCCGGCTCGATTCGTCGGACGAACGGGCGGCGCAGTAGGAGTAGTCGTTCTCGATCTTGGTCAGCGCGGCCTTCGCGGCGGCCTCGTCCTTGAAGTAGAGCATCCACTGGAAGGCGGCGGCCCTGGGGTCGTCCTTGAGGTCGGTCCGGTACTGCCTGGTCTGGTAGGCCGAGATCTTCAGGGCGTCGGTCGGTTCCTTGCTGCCGTCGCTGCAGGCGTACATCCAGTTCAGGGCGTCGTCGCTGGACTTCGGGTCCTCGGTGTTCTCGGACACCCACAGGTACGTGCCGTACAGCGGCAGGCTCTTCGCGGGAAGCCAGGCGGACGCCTGGTAGCGGGTGGCATCCCCGTGCGCCGCGGCCTGCGCCGAACCCGCCGAGCCTGCCGAACCCGCCGAGCCCGCCGGGCCGGGCGCCGCGGCCGGGCGCGGGGGGGGGCGGTCAGGGTGGGCCCGGCGCGCGCGGCGCGAGGCCCCCCCCGCGGGCCAGGACGGGTGGGGAGGTGTGCAGGGAGGAGACGAGCTCGACGAGGGG
>NZ_JBHWGV010000277.1:0-1698 GCF_042732955.1 Kitasatospora sp. NPDC059747
ACCGCTAATGCATCTTTGGTCGCTGGCGATTGAAGAGCAGTTTTATCTTGTTTACCCGCTAATCATTTGGGCAGTTTGGCGTTCAGGCATAAACGTCATGTTTACTGTTCTCGCCCTATGTCTCATTTCTTTTGGGCTGAACATTTACGGCGTGTCTACAGACCCTGTAGGGACGTTCTTTTACCCTCAAACAAGATTTTGGGAGTTGTTGGCCGGTGCCATCCTTGCCTACTTTTATTACTCGCGCTCGAAATCTTCCGAAGGGAAGGGGGCTGCACGCGTTTTCGGTGGAGCGGTTAATAGCACTATCTCGCTGATAGGGCTTGGGCTGATAGTTGGCTCGGTCGCTTTCTTAAAAAGTGGCGACATCTTCCCAGGCTGGTGGGCTCTCCTGCCTGTGATCGGTACGGCGATGCTGATCTTTTCGGGCCCGCACGCACTGGTGAACCGTTCTCTCCTGAACAACCGGTTTATGCTCTTCATCGGCGTGATCAGTTACCCGCTGTACCTATGGCACTGGCCGATCCTTTCGTTTGCACGGATCATGGAGTCTGCTGTTCCGTCTTGGGGCATCCAAGTCGGCGGAGTTCTGCTGAGCGTCCTGCTGTCCTGGCTCACCTATCGCTTCATCGAAAGCCCTATTCGATTCGGCGCACAAACTTCGCTGAATCCCGCGATACTTTGGGTTTTGATGCTGTGTGTTGGCGGGGTCGGGTACGCTACTTTTGCGCGAGATGGCATTCCTTCCCGCGTTCAAGAGCTTGCCAGCAATAACAATCAGTTCAACTGGGGTGAGTTGGCAAACGAAACTTGCCGGAAAGCCTACCCATCGTTCTGGCCCATCGACCACTGCTCGATGACACGAGATGGCGATCCGTCTGTAATGCTGATCGGCGACTCCCACAGTGACCATATTCGCCTCGGGCTGTCCGAAGCCATGGCGAAGGTCAATGAAAACCTCCTAAACCTGGGCGTTTCCGGATGTACGCCGTTCTATAACGTCACCTCTCACCCCAGAGGCGTCCGCGATTGGTGCTCGATCTACATCAACAAGGCGATCGAGCTGGCCGTGAATACGGAGTCGGTAAAAACAGTGGTTCTCTCGTCCCGCGGCCCAATGTACCTGACCGGCAATGGTTACGATGAGGGAGATGATCTAATCCATCACGATAGGGTGCTGGAGCTGGTCGGACACCCAGAGGTAACGGATTACGCTGCAGTCTTTGAAGCAGGCATGAGGAACACTTTCACTATGCTTGCGGCAGCAGGCAAGCAGGTAGTGTTCGTGCTGGACGTGCCAGAGCTCGGCTTTTCCCCGATGTCGTGCGTCGATAGTCGTCCGCTGCGCCTGACCAATAAGGTCAAGAGCCCATGCGCTATATCGCGTGCGGAAGTGGACTCTCGAAACAAAGAGTACAAAGAAGTTGTCGACAAGGTCATGAAGGACTTCCCGGCAGTGACGCTGTTTGATACGCAGGCGAAGCTGTGTGACTCAGAATGGTGCTGGGCTATGATCGATGGCCAGGTTATGTACCGCGACGACGATCACCTGTCGGCGAAGGGTTCTGAATTCATGGCGAAGGATCTGATGCCGATTATCTCTCGGTCACTGGAGAAAGCCGAACAGACGGCCGATGCTCAAGCCCAAAGGTAACTGACAGGTATTGTTATTGAAGCTTTAGAGCCCGCCGTGTGCGG
>NZ_JBHWGV010000278.1:0-1634 GCF_042732955.1 Kitasatospora sp. NPDC059747
GGACCACACCGTCCTTGGTCGCCGAGGCGACGGGAGTGCGGACCGCGATCACCGCGTGGTACTGCGACGCGTCCGAGCCCAGGCAGGAGGCCAGGATCTCCGCGACCGCCCCGGCATCGATCGGGACCGTCCTCGTACTGGTGACGGTGAAAGCGGCCGGAGGGTGGGGGGAAGCCGACACGGAGGAGGCGGCCGTGGTGGCTGCTCCTTGTTGTGGCTCCGGTGAGTTCAGCGCGGATCCTTGGTGTGGTCCCGGTGAGTGCAGCACGGACGGGACAGCCAGGCACAGGGCTGCTGCGGTGCAGGCCGCGGTCGCGCCCAGAGCGTGCCGCCGGCGGCGGCGCCGGTCGGCGCGTCGGCGGATCTCCGCAGCGGGCAGGGTCGGTGCGGGCATCTGCGTGCCGAGCAGCCGCAGCCGGTCGCCGAGGGTGTCGTGGACGGGGTCAGACACGGATTCTTCCTTCCTCGCTGGTCGGGGTTCGGTCGGCGAGTCTGGCCGCGAGCGCGGTCCGGCCGCGGGCGAGGCGGCTCTTGACGGCGCTGACGCTGGCGCCGGTCTCGACCGCGACCTGCTCGACGGAGAGGTCGCACATGTGGTGCAGGACCAGGGCGCTCCGCTGCGCCTCGGGCAGGTCGCGGAGCGCGGTGACCACCAGCAGGTGCTCCTCGGTGGGCGGCTCGACGGTGGGTGGTTCCTGGCCGTGGTGGCGTCCGGCCAAGTGCAGGCCCCGGGCCAGACGCCGCCAGCGGGAGAGGGCCAACCGCCGGGCCGTGGTCCGGATCCACGCCTCCGGGGCATCGTCCGGGTTGAAGGTGAGCCGTCGGTCCCACGCGCGGATGAAGGCCTCCTGGACCACGTCCTGCGCCTCGGACCAGTTGCCGGTCATCGCGTAGAGCTGCCCGGTCAGGCGGGAGAAGGACGCCGCGTAGAACGCGTCGAACTCCTGGGGCGTCATCAAGGGCCTCTCTTCCGGGACTGTCCGTCGGCTCGCGGCACAGGCGGCTCGCGAGGAAGCGCTCCTCGGCCGGCGGCGGTGGAGCCGTGCGTCCTGGGCGGAGCCTCCCGGCCTGTACGCACGAGAACCGTCCCCGGGTTGCGCCCAGGGCCTATGACCTGGATCACGTGTGCGGGGTGCGACCTGCCGGGCGCAGGGAGGCGTACAGGGGCGCGGGCTTCAACCGGACGCCCCGCAGGAAAGGACACGGATTCATGCGCATCCGCCCGATCATGCTCATCGCCGCCTCCGCCGCGGTCATCGCGACCGCAGGGGGAGCGGCCACCGCCGCGACCAGCACTTCCACGCCCACCCCCGCGGCCCACGGCAAGCCGTCCGAAGCGCCCACCCTCACGGCCGGCGGCAAGCCCTCCGAAGCGCCCACCGCCACGCCCACCCCCGCGGCCGGCGGCACCGGCTCGGCCGGCGCCCCGGCGGTCCCCAGCAGCGGCTCATCCGATGCCCGCGTCACTGTCACCCAGGCTCCTTTCACCGTCACCAGCGCGAAGACGGTCCCGATCGATGCCGGGGCCGTTGCCGAGATCCTGGCCTCCTGCCTGGGCTCCGACGCGTCGCAGTACCACGCGGTGATCGCGGTCCGCACTCCCGTCGCCTCGGCGACCAAGGACGGTGTGGTCA
>NZ_JBHWGV010000279.1:0-1631 GCF_042732955.1 Kitasatospora sp. NPDC059747
GTTCGAAAACTCTCAGGGCAACAAAGGGCCCGAATTGAATCTCAACCCTGGCTCCCCAAGGAATTGACCATTGGCGAGCTTCCTGAGCTTCACGCAGGAGCTGTAGGGCCCGTTCGTAGGCTTCCTCGACAGACCCCTCAACTCGAACCGACTCCAGCGCTTTGTTCACAACACTCACCGGTGCGGGCAAATCAGTAGGGCCAAACCATTCTCCAGCATCCAACAGATCTACGAACTCCAATCCACTGTGCCAGAGAGTGTCTATGTCCTCTCTCGGGCACGACGCATCCAGTGGGATGGTTCGCAAACCTAATTCAGAATTACCGAGGTTTTTTAGCCACGGCCTTTTTGTTCCTAAATCGGTGATCTTAGGGTCTAGTAACGCAGCTTCCAAGCTGTGCTGTAACGCTCCTGCGATAAGAAAGTCGCCAGCTTCATGCAGACGCCCCATGAAACTTGCTGAAAACGCGAAAATATCAGCCGGGGTATTGAGTAGGGAAACAGCAGCCTCGTGCGCCAGTTTTGCATCGGAGTCAGTGCCTAAAACTCTTTCGAGCCAACACTTCAATGTGAAGTGTCGCTGGAGCAGTTCACCTACGGCGTCGTCGATGACCCCGCCATAGCACCACTCGCCATGCTCATCAAAAATACAGGGCTGTTCGCCCGCCTCAGTGCGCTGCCGGATGGCGAGAATAAACCCTGCAGCGCGCGCACGTTTATGATGGAAGTGCTTTGCCCAATTAGCAGTTTTCCTGTCAGTTTCCTCTAGGTCACTGGTCCACGGGCCGTTGCCTTGGAGCGTCGCCCACACATCACTAACTGGGTCAGCCCATAACGGAACCTCATTGTCCCAGTCACGATTTGTTCTCTCCCTGGCATCGAATCGGGCGCCCTGTCTCGAATAGGGTATTCCTGGAATAGGAAACGTCCATTGACGCTGCAATGCCCGAATAGAGGGAACACGAGGCCCTTTTGACTCACCCACCGAGAAAACTGCGTCAAACCAACCGCTGTAAGTCCCGGTTGGATGCGCCATGCACACTCTGAAGCGCCCGCTTGTTCGAAAGGCGCACACCACAGCGTCTTCGGACGGAGCCATCCAGCGAACATGAGGAGTGGGCTCCTTCAAGCCCATAGCCGTAAGACTGAAAATGCACGACGGAGATGTGTTCCATCTCCAGCCAAGCAGACCGACTCGACCAGCCTGTCGATAAAGGGCAGGACGCTTGATGTCGCGTGTGACCAACACGATCCAAGGTACGCCATCCTCGGAGATGCCTGATGGCCCGAAATAAAGCTGTCCGATGGATGCGTGAAGGAAAGGAGCAACTACTTTGAGAAGCGATTCTCTTGGGATGGGCTGATAAGGTGTAGGGCTGCCAAAAGCGACCGGCAATTCCTTCTTGAGCTCTTCGTCATCGTCCATGCGTGTATCAATCATCCCGAACACCGTTTTACTGGCGCGGCGGACCTTCCGGTCAACACAAACACTATTAAATCGCTACCGAGCCAGCGGTACCGGGCTACACAAGCGGTCCATTACCAATCAGTGAAATCAAGAATATTCGCTTTCCTAAAGAGATCTAAATTCTCATTGAGCAGGATATGCTGCCAGAATCTCTCGACCGCCC
>NZ_JBHWGV010000281.1:0-1391 GCF_042732955.1 Kitasatospora sp. NPDC059747
GCGGCGGGGGTGAGCCCGCACCCACCCCGCGCTATCAGGGCGGCGATGGCCGGGCCCGCGGGCAGGCCCCGCCTTCGTCCGTTCGTCCGTTCGTCCGTTCGTCCGTCCGTTCGTCCGTTCGTCCGTTCGTCCGGTCAGGCGGCCGCGACCGCCCACACCTGGTCGGGGCCGCCCGTGCACTGGCTCACGACGGCGGGCACGTTCGGCCCCTTGGCCGTCAGGCAGGACTGGGTCCTCCCCGTGAGCGCGAGCAGGTAGCCGCCGGACGTCGGCATGAAGGACCAGACCTGGTTCACGCTGTACGTCGGCGAGGCCCATATCTGCGCCTGGGACGTCTCGTTGCTGGCGTCCAGGCGGCTCTGGTACTGGGTGGCGCCGTTGTTCAGGAAGTAGCCGCCGCCGTCCTGGCGGGTGACCAGCTGCCAGACGGAGGCGCGGCTGTTGTCGAGGGCCTGGATGACGGGGTTCTGGTTCTGGACTCCCGAGTCCTTGTCGGTCAGGGCGAGCCCGCGGTTGGTCAGCCGGACGTACGACGGGAGCCCGGTCGCCCCCTCCGACGGCGGCCGGACGGGCGGCTTGCCGGCGTTGGTGTCCGGGGGCGGCGGCGGGGGCGCGGCCGTGTACGGCGGCGGGTTGGGGGCCGTCGTGGGCTTGTCGGGTGGTGTCGACGGCTGGTAGCCGCCCTGGTTCCCGCCCTGATCGCCCGTCTGGTAGCCCGGCGTGACCGGGCCCGGGGTGTACGCCGGGCCCGGGGCGACGGCACTGGGCGACGGCGCCGGGGCGGCCGGCTCGGGGGCCGACGGGCGCGCCGGAGCGTTCGATCCGGAGGGGACGTCAGGCGGGCTGCCCGCGCCGCCCGCACTGCCTGCACTTCCTGCCCCGCCCGCACTGCCCGCACTGCCCGCACTGCCCGCACTGCCCGGCGCACCCGCACCGCCCGGGCCGCCCGCCGGAACCGGGCCCACCGGGGCACCGGGAACGGACGGCAGGGGCGACCCCGAAGCCGTGGGCGCGCCCGGTGACGGCGTGCCCGTGCCGGTGGGCGTGCCGGAGACCGCCGCGAGCGGGACCACCGTCGGAACCGCGGGCGCGGTCGGCCCGCCGCCCGCCAGCGCGGCGTCGGCCGCGGCCCGGCCGGCGTCCCGTCCGAGCGTGGTGGCCGCGGCGGCGGTGATGGCCGAGCAGAGCGCGACCACGCCCGCCGCGATCAGCAGCCGGCGGCGCCCCCGCAGCGCCGCCCGCAGCCGCCCGGCGACCGGACGCGGTCCCGTCGAGCCGGCCGCGGCGACCACCGCCGGCCGTGCCGCCGTCCGGATGGCACTGCTCGACGGCGACACGGGCACCCGGGCCGCCACCCCCACCCCCGGCGCGCGCGCGCGCGCGCGCCCCGG
>NZ_JBHWGV010000282.1:0-1306 GCF_042732955.1 Kitasatospora sp. NPDC059747
GGACGTGCGCATGACGTGACTCCCCAGGGCCATGGGTCTGACGGTGTGGTGGGTGAAGACGACCGGCTCCGCTCCTCCTGAGCGGAAGCGCCCCCGGCTCTGCCGGTCTCGCTCTCCGTGCCTTCATCCGTATAGACGCGCATCTGCGCTGGTGGTTGCAGGTGAGTTCAAAAGTTTTTCGGACGTCTGCTGGTAGTGAGAGAAGAAGGGGCCTTCCTCCACACCGCCGTGTGGAGGAAGGCCCCTTCGTGGTGTCCGTCCGTCGGTTACCGCTGGGGACGGAGGCGACGGACGGCGAACAGGACGCCCGCGCCGAGTGCGAGGAGGGCGGCGGCGGAGCCGGCGAGGAAGCCGTTGGAGGAGGAGCCGGTCTGGGCGAGCTCGGGGGTGCCGGCCGGCGCGGTGGTGGCCGGGGCGGAAGTCGGGCTCGTGACGGGGGACTTGGGGGCCTCGGCGGTGGGCGCGGCCGGAGCGGCGGCCTTGGTCTCGTCCGCGGCGGGCTTGGCCGGGGCGACGGGAGTGGTCTTGGCCTTGGCCGGGGCGCTCGGCTTGGCGGTGGCGGTCGGGACGGGCTTGGCGGCGGCCGGGTGCTCCACCGGGAAAGTGAAGTTCGAGTCGCCGACCACGGCCTGGGAACCGGGAGCCTGTCCGAGGACCCCGATCTTGACCTTGCCCAGGTTCTTGGGGGCCTTCGCGGAGAGGCCGATGCGGAAGGTGAAGTGCTCCGCCCGGCCGTTCTCGAGGTGCTTGACGACGGTGGCAGGCGAGGCGTTGGTGTGGAGCGACGGGTCGCAACCGGGGCTGAGGGCGACCGGCTTCCAGGTCCCGCCGGACGCCACCTCGACCGTGAAGTCCTCGGTCCGGAGGCCGGCGCCGGGCACCGGGTTGAACAGCGAGATGGACGCCGCGACGTTCTCGTAGGGCGCACCGGTGAAGTTGGTGATGCCGACGCCCACCTCCACCTTCGGGCCGCCCGCGATGAGGGTCTGGCCGTCCCGGGTCTGGTGGAAGGAAGCGGTGAGGTCGCCGTTGTGGGTGGCGGCCGGGGCCGGGGTGGCCGGAGTCGTCACCTCGTACGGACCGGCACAGGCCCAGGCGGTGTCGGTGGTGAGGATCTGGATGCCGCCGGCGAGGACGGCGGTGGTGGCGAGCGTGGCGAGGGTGCGGCGGGTGGAGAGCGAGCGGGTGTTCTTCGCAAAGCGGGTGATAACGGACGTGCGCATGACGTGACTCCCCAGGGCCATGGGTCTGACGGTGTGGTGGGTGAAGACGACCGGCTCCGCTCCTCCTGAGCGGAAGCGCCCCC
>NZ_JBHWGV010000283.1:0-1303 GCF_042732955.1 Kitasatospora sp. NPDC059747
GCAGCCTCTCGTCGTGATCAACGAGCCTGCACCCGAGACCTGGGACAACGAACTCGAAGACCTCTTCCTCCGTATCGGCCACCGCTTCAGCCGCGTGGAGCCACGCCGCCGGATGCGCGACTACGTCCGCGGCCTGCTCGGCCCAGTCGGCCGCAAGAACGGCTGGCAACTGGCCGAATACGCAGGTCACGCCACACCCGACGGCCTGCAGCACCTGCTCGCCGGTTCCCGCTGGGACGCGGACGAGATCCGCGACGAGCTCCAGCACTACGTCGCCGAACGCCTCGGCGCCGACGACGGAGTCCTGATCATCGACGACACCGGCTTCGTCAAGAAGGGCACCACCTCTGCTGGTGTGCAGCGCCAGTACTCCGGCACCGCCGGCCGAACCGAGAACTGCCAGATCGGGGTCTTCGCCGCCTACGCCTCCACCCGTGGCCGCGCGCTGGTCGACCGCGAGCTCTACCTGCCCAAATCCTGGACCGAGGACCGGGACCGCTGCCGCGCAGCGAGGATCCCCGACGAGCGGGAGTTCCGCACCAAGGGCGGCCTCGCCAAGGCCCTGGTGCTGCGGGCGCTGGCCTCCGACCTGCCGATCGCCTGGGTCACCGCGGACTCGGCCTACGGCCAGGAGGGGCGCTTCCGTCGCCTGCTGGAACAGTCCGGCGTCGGCTACGTCCTGGCTGTGCCCAAGTCCCAGTTCAGCGTGGGCTGTCCACGCATCGACTGGCTGTTTGCCCAGGCCCCGGCCCAGGCCTGGGAGCGGATCTCGTGCGGCGACGGTGCCAAGGGGCCGCGCATCTATGACTGGGCGGCCATCCGGTTGCCCGCCGTGGTTGAGTTCGACTACCAGGACGAGACCCCGGTCCGCCAGCGGTGGGCGCTGGCCCGCCGCAGCCTGAGCAAGCCCGACGAGATCGCCTACTACCTCGCCTACGCCCAACTCGATACGACCGTGCAGCAGTTGGTGCGGATCGCAGGGATGCGCTGGGCGATCGAGGAGTGTTTCCAGGCCGCGAAGAACGAGTGCGGCCTGGACCAGTATGAGGTCCGCCGCTACCCCGGCTGGATGCGGCACGTCACCCTGGCCATGCTCGCCCACGCCTTCCTGGCCGCGATGGCCGCGGCCGCCGCCGCAAAGGGGTCTGCAGAAACGGTTCCCGCGCCGTGGTCGACCTCACCGTGGCAGAGATCCGGCGGCTCCTGGCAGCTGGCTGTCCCCGCGGCCCGCGTCCACCACACAGCCCGCCCCGCGCTCACGCCTTGACGTGGTCCACCTGGCGGCGACAACGCCAGGCCATCG
>NZ_JBHWGV010000284.1:0-1287 GCF_042732955.1 Kitasatospora sp. NPDC059747
GCGGGCTCGTGCCTGGTGGCGGCGGCGCCAGTGGGACCACGTCACGACATGGTGGCGGTCCGCAGGAGGGTGGCGGGGTCCAGTTGCCAGCAGACGGCGAATCTCGGCCGGAGTGAGGTCCACGAGCTCGGGCGTGTCCTGTTCGACACCCCCTTTTCCCGTTCCTGGCTGGCCAGTACGGTCAGGAAGGCGTGCGCGAGCATGGCGAGGGTGATGTGCCGGTACCAGCTCACGTAGCGACGCACTTCGTACTGGTCCAGGCCGCATTCGTTCTTCGCGCTCTGGAAGCACTCCTCGATCTTCCAGCGGCAGCCGGCGATACGGACCAGGTCCGCGATGGTGGCCTCCAGCGGAGCGCAGGCGAGGTAGTAGGCGATCTCGTCCGATCTGGTGATGCTGCGGCGGGCCAGCATCCACCGTTGGCGGGTGGGTTCGTCGCCGTCGAACTCCCAGACGGAGGGCAGGCGGGCACCAGCCCAGTCGTAGAAGCGCTCGCCCTTGGCGCCGCTGCCAGCGGACAGGCGCTGCCACGCCTCGAGCGGGGCCTGTTTGATGAGGTGGTCGATGCGCGGACCGTGGACCTGCTGGGATTTGGGAACGGCCACCACGTAGGAGAGTTGGTGGTTTTCGAGGAAGCGGCGGAAATGGGCGTCCTGCCCGTATGCGGCGTCCGCGGTGACCCAGGTGATGGGCAGGGGCGAGGCGAGGGCCCTTCGGATCACGGCCCTGGCCAGCTCCAGTTTGGTGGCGAAGACGCGCTCGTCGGGGACCCGGGCGGCCTGGCAGCGTTCGCGGTCCTCGGTCCAGGACTTGGGCAGGTAGAGCTCGCGGTCGACCAGGGTGTGGCCGCGGCTGGTGGCGTAGGCGGCGAAGACGCCGATCTGACAGTTCTCGGTGCGGCCGGCGGTTCCGGAGTACTGGCGTTGGACGCCGGCGGAGGTGGTGCCCTTCTTGACGAAGCCGGTGTCGTCGATGATCAGGACGCCGTCGTCGGTGCCGAGGTGTTCGGCCACGTAGGCCTGCAGGTCGTCGCGGATCTCGTCCGCGTCCCAGCGGCTGCGGGACAGCAGGTGCTGCAGGCCGTCGGGGGTGGCGTGGCCTGCGTATTCGGCCAGTTGCCAGCCGTTCTTGCGGCCCACCGGGCCCAGGAGCCCGCGGACGTAGTCCCGCACGCGGCGCCGGGGCTCCACGCGGGAGAAGCGGGCCCCGATCCTCAGGAACAGTTCACCAAGTTCCCGTTCCCACATGCTGGTTGGTGCATCAATCACGTGAGTGGGCTGCCCGGAA
>NZ_JBHWGV010000285.1:0-1222 GCF_042732955.1 Kitasatospora sp. NPDC059747
GGGGGGGTCGGCTCGGGTCCTGTCCCCGGCGGCGTTGGCCGGGGCGGACAGTGCCTGGGAGGCGGCGTTGCCGGCCTTGGTGGCCGCAGCGGCGGCGTTGGCGGCGGCGTTGGCGGCCTGGCGGGACGCCTCGTTGGCGGCCTTGGCCGCCGCGGAGGCGGTCTGGGCCGCGGTGGCGGCGCGCGAGGCGGCGTCGGCGGCGCGGCCGGCGGCGCTGGAGGCGGCACCGGCCGAGCCCTGCGCGGCCTTGGTCTCGGCGGCGGCCTTCTCGGCGGCCTCCTTGGCCAGCTTGGTGGCGTCGAAGGCCTTGCCCGCCGCGTCCTTGGCCGTCTGGGCCTGCTGGCCGGCCTGGTCGGAGGCGGTCTTGGTGAGGTCGGCCAGCTGGGCGACCGTCAGCTTCTCCTGGTCGTGCGCGGCCGCGGTCTGGTAGCCGTACTGGAGGAACTGCTGGACGTCGTCCATCGAGCCGTTGAGCGCGGTGTTGGCGGCCTTCTTGACCTCGTCCCCGCCGGAGGCCATCAGCTGGGAGAGGTGGACGCGGTCGTCGTCGTCCCTCGCCTTGAACTGGCCGGTGTTCAGGAACTGGTTGACGTCGTCCAGGCTGCCGTCCATGGCCTTGGCGGCGGCTGCCTGCACGCCCGGCCCGCCGGTGGCCATGAGCTGGGAGACCCGCACCCGCTGGTCGTCCTCGTAGGCCTTCTTGGCGCCCGTGGCGAGGAACTTCTGCAGGTCGTCGGCGGATCCGGCGAGCGCGGCGGTGCCGGCCGCGCGGACTCCGGGACCGGAGGTCGCGATCAGCTCCTCGATCTTGGCCCGCAGGTCCTGGTCGGCGGCGGTGGCCCGGCCCTTGGCCAGGAAGGCCGCCAGGTCGTCACCGGTGCCGGTCAGCGCGCTCTCGGCGGCGCGGCGCACGGCCGGCCCGCCGGCCTGCCAGGCCGCGACGACCTTGACCCGGTCGGGGTTCGCCGCGGTGGCGGGCGTGGTGTCGGCCACCGCGTGCGTCGTGAGCAGCCCGGTCAGCAGGCTGCCCGCCACGAACCCGGCCGCGAGGCGCGACCGGGTCCGTGCGGTCAATGACTGTTTCATCGAATGTCGCAATCCGTCCGTGAATCGGGCACCGGAGTGCCGTGACGGCCGCAGGCGTCCGCAATCCGCGCCGGCGGCCCTGGAGGTGGTCAGGGCATGCTTTAGGGGCGAAACCGGCGGCGGGGCGGGCATTCGC
>NZ_JBHWGV010000286.1:0-1173 GCF_042732955.1 Kitasatospora sp. NPDC059747
GGCCGCCACCCTCACCACCACCGACCTCGCCCGCCTCGCCCGCACCGGCATCACCCCCCTCACCACCACCGAAGCCCTCACCCACTTCGACACGGCACTGCGATCCGGCCGGTCGCCGCTCGTGGCGGCCCGGTTCGCGACCGCAGCACTGGCCGCCTCGGACACCCCGGTGCCGGCGCCCCTGCGTTCGCTGGTGCGGACCTCGCCGCGCCGGGTCGCGGCAGGCGCCTCGGACCACGGCCAGGGCCCGGCCCTGAGCGAGCGGCTGGCCCTCGCCCCGGCCGCCGAGGCGGACCGCATGCTGCTCGACCTGGTGCGGACCACCACGGCCACGGTGCTCGGCCACCCCGACGCGAACTCCGTCGCGGAAGGCCGCGCCTTCACCGATCTGGGCTTCGACTCGCTGGCGGCGGTCGACCTGCGCAACCGGCTCGCCAGGGCCACCGGCCTCCGGCTGCCCACCACGCTGGTCTTCGACCACCCGACCCCGGCGTCACTCGCCGACCTCCTGCGGACCGAGCTCCTGGGCGAGCGGGCCGACCGACCGGCCGTCGCCGCCGTCGCCAACGGCACGACCGCCGCGACCGACACCGACCCGATCGCCATCGTCGCGATGGCCTGCCGCTTCCCCGGCGACGTGAGCTCACCCGAGGACCTGTGGCGCCTGGTGGTCGACGGCGTCGACGCGGTCTCCGGCTTCCCCACCGACCGCGGCTGGGACCTGGAGCGCCTGTACGATCCGGACGCCGAGCGGCCCGGCACGTCGTACACCCGCGCGGGCGGGTTCCTGCACGACGCCGACCGGTTCGACCCCGACTTCTTCGGCATCAGCCCGCGCGAGGCGCTCACCACCGACCCGCAGCAGCGCCTGCTGCTGGAGGTCGCCTGGGAGGCCTTCGAACGGGCCGGCATCGACCCGGCCGTCCTGCGCGGCTCGCGCACCGGCGTCTTCGCCGGCGTCATGTACAACGACTACGGCGCCCGGCTGCACCAGGCCCCGCAGGCTCCGGACGGCTACGAGGGCTACCTGGTGAGCGGCAGCGCCGGCAGCGTGGCCTCGGGCCGGGTGGCGTACACCTTCGGGCTGGAGGGCCCGGCGGTCACCGTCGACACCGCGTGCTCCTCCTCGCTCGTCGCCCTGCACCTCGCCGCCCAGTCCCTGCGGCAGGGCGA
>NZ_JBHWGV010000287.1:0-1142 GCF_042732955.1 Kitasatospora sp. NPDC059747
CTTGATCGCGCCTTCGGGGATCTGGGCGCCGGGCGGGAGCTTGAAGGAGCCGTCGGGGAGCTTGATGGCGCCCTCGGGCAGGGAGATGGCCTTGTCGAGGTTGATGCTGGGCATCTTGAAGTCGGTGATGCCCTTGAGGCCCTTGACGACGTCGCTGACCTTGGAGATGCCGAAGCCGGCGCCCTTGAAGACGTACGTCATCGGGTCGATGGCCTTGCCGACCTTGCCCGCGACGGACAGTGCCTTCCCGGCGAGACCGGCCTTGCCCGCGCCCTCCGCGGCCGCGCCCTCGCCGCCGGTGAAGACGGTGGTGAGCACGTTGAACGTGACGGCGCCTGCGGCGCGGGACGGGTTGGAGCCCCACTGGTCCCACGCGAGGAGGGCCTTGCCGGTCTCCTTCATCGCCTTGCGCGAGTCGCGCAGCCAGGACGGCAGGTCCTTGTCGGGGACGGCGAGGAAGAGCGGGCCGACGCCGGGGATGCCCGTGATGGCGAGGCCGGTGGCGAGCTTGGCGAGGCCGGTCCAGGACTGTTTGAAGGCGTCCCAGCCGCCGAAGCCGACCAGCGTGCCGAGGCCCTTGATGGTGCCCCAGACGCCGTCGATGATGACGCCCTTGCCGAACTCGATCACCTGGTCCGGCAGGTCCCACCAGGGGATGTCGCGGTCGACGGCGCTGCCCCAGGGCAGGTCCTTGGAGTCCTTGAGGTCCTTGGCGTTGTAGCCGTACATGTCGTCGGCGTTGGAGCCGTCGTTGACGCGCAGGGGCTTGCCGCCGACCAGGGCGACGATCTTGGCGTAGGCGTCCCGCTCGACGCCCTGGAACTGGGTCCAGGCGTCGGCGATGTCGTTGCGCCGGTTGTTGTTCTCCTTGACCTTGTCTTCGTCCTGGCGCCAGTCGTGGTTCTTGTCGGCCATGTCCTTGAAGGCGATGGCCTCGCGCTTCAGGGTGTCGAGCCTGTCCCTGATCGGCGCCGCGTCCTTGGAGTACTGGCCCAGCGCACCCGAGATCGTGCAGACGTCCTGGCTGAGCTTCAGGCCCAGGTCCGACACCGGCTTCGTCGTCCCGAACAGCTGGTCGGCCTCGGGCGCCTTGTAGAACGCGCTCAGGGCGCCGAAGCTGGTGTGCACGTCCCCGGCGGCCG
>NZ_JBHWGV010000288.1:0-1141 GCF_042732955.1 Kitasatospora sp. NPDC059747
GAAACGCCCAGTTAGAGGTCGTTTTCACCTGTAATAGCCGTCTATCAAGCGATTCCTGGGGTGTCGGGTTGCGGTGCAGGCGAGGTCATGGAGGCGGTCGATGCCTGCGGGGCAGTTGGGGTTATGGATGAGGCGAAAGGCAACGCACTCCTGTCTCATCCCAAGATGCCCGGTCTTCTCTGTCGTGTGCTTCCGCCGTCGTGGGTGTGCGCCTGGGCGCACTCGGTCCGGCGCGGTACGCCGGAAGCATGGCGACGCGACGTCCGTATCCGAGTGATCTGTCCGATGCCCGCTGGGAGTTGATCGAGCCGGTCCTGGCCGCTTGGCGCTTTGAGCGCCGCGGCAGGGCCCTGGATTTCGGCCGGCCACCCGAACACGACCTGCGCGACATCATGGACGCGATCTTGTACATCGACCGCACGGGAGTCCAGTGGCGCTACCTCCCACACGACTTCCCGAACTGGAACACGGTCTACGGCTACTTCTCCAAATGGGCCGACGAGGGCGTGTTCGCCCAGCTCAACGGCCTGCTCCGGCAGCTTTTGCGAGAGAAGGAAGGCCGGGACACAGAGCCGACGGCCTGCTTAATCGACGCCCAGAGCATCAAGACCTCCACCAGCGTCCCCGCCTCCAGCCATGGCGTCGACGCAGGGAAGAAGATCGTCGGCAGGAAGCGGAGCATCGTCACCGACACGCTCGGCCTCCTCCTCGCGGTGCTGGTGACCGCGGCGAGCGTGCAGGACTCCGTTGCCGGCACCGCGCTGCTCGACCAGGTCGCCGCCGACCACCCCGCTATCCGCAAGGTGTGGGTCGACGGCGGCTACCGCCAGCACCTCGTCGAACACGCCGCCACCCTCGGCATCGACATGGAGATCACCGCCCGCAAAGCCGGGACCAGGGGTTTCACTCCCACCCCGAAACGGTGGGCGGTCGAACTGACCTACGGATGGCTCATGCTCCACCGCCGCCTGGCCCGCGACTACGAAACCCTGCCCACCCGCTCCGAGGCCGTGATCCACATCACCATGACCGACCTCATGGCCCGCCGCCTCACCCGTGAGAACACCATCTCCTGGCGCGACCCGAAGAAGGCCATAAAACAACCGATCCCGGGATGAAACATCGGATGAAAGCGACCTCT
>NZ_JBHWGV010000289.1:0-1131 GCF_042732955.1 Kitasatospora sp. NPDC059747
GCGCAGACCGGTCGCGGCGGTGAGGCGGTTGCGCAGCTCGACGGCGGTCAGCGAGTCGAACCCGAGGTCCCGGAACGCCCGGGCGGCGTCGACGGTCGCCGTCGAGGCGTGCCCGAGGACGGCGGCGGCCTCCGTGCGGACGAGCTCCAGCAGCAGCCGCTCCTGCTCGTCGGCACCGCGGCCGCGCAGCTGCTCGGCCAGCGGGGAGCCCGTGGTCGTCGTGGCGATGCCCTCGGGCACCGCACGACGCACCTCCGGCAGGTCCGCGATCAGCGCGCTCGGCCGGGCGGCGGTGAGCACGGGGGCGAGGGCGCTCCAGTCGACGTCCGCCACGGTGAGGCCGGACGCGTCCGCGAGCAGGGCCCGGCGCAGCGCGGCGACCGCCCGCTCCGGGTCCATCGGGGCGAGCCCGCTGCGCCGCATCCGCCCGGTGAGGCCCGGGTGGTCCCCCGCCATGCCGCCCCCGGCCCACGGGCCCCAGGCGACGGCGGTGGCGGGCAGTCCGGCGGCGCGGCGGTGCTCGGCGAGGGCGTCGAGGTAGGCGTTGGCGGCGGCGTAGTTGGCCTGGCCGGGGTTGCCGAGGACACCGGTGATCGAGGAGAACAGGACGAACAGGGCGAGGTCGTACCCGGCCGTCAGCTCGTGGAGGTTGCTGGCGGAGACCGCCTTGGCGCGGAGCACCGCGTCGAAGCGGTCGGCCGTGAGGCCCTCCAGGACGCCGTCGTCGAGGACGCCGGCGGCGTGGACGACACCGGTGAGCGGGTGTTCGGCGGGCACGGCGGCGAGGAGGGCGGCGAGCGCGTCGCGGTCGGCGACGTCGCAGGCGGCGACGGTGACGCGGGTGCCGAGTCCTTCGAGCTCGTCGCTCAGCTCCTGCGCGCCGGGGGCCCCGGAGCCACGGCGGCCGACGAGGAGGAGGTGCTCGGCGCCGGCCCGAGCCAGCCAGCGGGCGACATGGGCGCCGAGGGCACCGGTGCCGCCGGTGACGAGCAGGGTGCCCCGGGGGGCGGTCCAGCCGTCGGGGGCGTCCGGCGCGCTCGGCTGCGCCGATTCACCGGCCGGACGGCCGGCGGCCGCGCGCGGGGGGGGCGGGGGGGGGCGCGCCCGGGGGGCCGCGCTGGCCCCCCCCCC
>NZ_JBHWGV010000290.1:0-1104 GCF_042732955.1 Kitasatospora sp. NPDC059747
ACTGGGCGTTTCATCCCTGACCCGGTGGCTCATGTTCCTCGCCAGGTGGGGGTGCTTTCGCCGGTGAGTCGGCGGGTCATGAGGCCGATCATCGCGACGTGGATCATGGCTTCCGAGCGGGCGGAGAGGCTTCGTAGTCGCGTGCCAGGCGGCGGTGGTTCATGAGCCAGCTCAGAGTGCGTTCGACGACCCAGCGGCGGGGCTGGACGACGAATCCCCTGGTGGCGGGGTCGCGGCGGACGATCTCGACATCGATTCCGAGGGCGGCGCCGTGCTCGACGACGGCGTTCTTGTAGCCCATATCGGCCCAGGCTTTGCGCAGGGTGGGGTGGTCGGAGGCGATCTGGGTCAGCAGCTGTCGGCCGGCGGTGCCGTCCTGGACGCTTGCGGCGGTGACCAGCACCGCGAGGAGCAGGCCGATCGTGTCGGTGATGATGCTGCGCTTGCGTCCGGTGATTTTCTTCCCTGCGTCGACGCCCTGGCTGGAGGCGGGGACGTTGGTGGAGGTCTTGATGCTCTGGGAGTCGATGATGCAGGCCGTGGGCTCGGGGTCACGGCCCTCGGCTGTGCGGACGAGGCGCCGCAGCAGGCCGTTGAGCTGGGCGAATGCGCCGTCCCTCTGCCAATGGGTGAAGTAGGCGTAGACGGTTTCCCAGGGCGGGTAGTCGTGTGGGAGGTAGCGCCAGGGGATGCCGGTACGGTCGACGTAGAGGATCGCGTCGAGCAGGTCGCGCAGCTCGTGCTCGGGCGGGCGGCCGAAGGCGAGGGCGCGTGCGGTCCGGGCCTGTCGCCAGGCGGTCAGCGTGGGCTCGACCAGGGCCCATCGGGCGTCGGACAGGTCGCTCGGGTACGGTCGACGATCCGTCATAACGACGGCATACTGCGGAATCCCGCTTGCGCCCATAGGCCGCGGAACTCAGGGGACAACGGTGCTCCAGCCCGGCTTCCTGGGATCAGACAGGAGGAACCGCGTAAATCCACCGGCTCTTTGTATGCAGGCGCCACTTCCATCACCATGGGCCCGCTGGCCACCACACTCGACTCGGCGGAGCGCGCCGCGAACCGGCATCAAGCGATGCGTCTGAGGGCGAAACGCCCAGTTAG
>NZ_JBHWGV010000291.1:0-1098 GCF_042732955.1 Kitasatospora sp. NPDC059747
GGCGTGGAGTGCGGTGTCCTCGGGGGTGGTGTCGGTGTCGAGGTGGACGATCACCGGTTCCGGGGTGTCGGAGTGACCCGAACCCCCACCGGACGGTCGTAGCTCCGTCCAGCCCACCTCGTAGAGCGGGTCCGTTCCGGTCTGCGGCGCGGCGGTGAGCGCACCGGCCGGCAGCGGGCGCAGGTCGAGGGCGTCGACGGCGGCGACGAGCCCGCCTGCGGGATCGGTCAGCACCAGCGACACCGTCTCGCCGGCCAGCGGCTCCAGCCGGACGCGCAGCGCGGTCGCGCCGGTGGCGTGCAGCCGGACCCCGCTCCAGGAGAACGGGAGCCGGACGCCGTCCAGGCCCTCGCGCACCGGCAGGAGGTGCAGCGCGGCGTCCAGCAGCGCCGGGTGCAGGGCGAACTCGTCCGTTCCGCCGCCCGGTTCCCCGGGGACGCCGACCTCGGCGTACAGGGTGTCGCCGAGCTGCCAGGCGGCGCGCAGGTTGCGGAACGCGGGGCCGTAGCCGTAGCCGAGCCCGGCGAGCCGGTCGTACACCTCGTCCACGTCGGTCCGGACGGCCCCGGCGGGCGGCCAGGTCGTGTCCGGTACGGGCGTGTGGCCGCTTTCCGCGGAGAGGAGGCCCGAGGCGTGCCGGGTCCAGTCGGCGTCCTCGCCGAACCTGGCGTGCACCGCGAACGGGCGTCGGCCGTCGTCCGCAGGGACCCCTACGGTGAGCTGGAGCGACGCGGCGCCGGTGGTGGGCAGGGCGAGCGGGGCCTCCAGCGTGAGCTCGTCCACGACCGGGCTCTGCGCGTGCTCCCCGGCCCGCAGGGCCAGGTCGACGAAGAGGCTGCCCGGCACCAGGGGCACACCGTCGATGCCGTGGTCGGCGAGCCAGGGGTGGGTGTCGAGCGACAGCCGGCCGGTGAACAGCAGGCCGCCCTCACCCGCGAGTTCGACCGGTGCGTCGAGCACCGCCGCAGCTGTCCTCGCCGGATCCTCCAACCAGTAGCGGCGTCGTTGGAAGGGGTAGGTGGGGAGGTTGGGGTGGGTGTGGGTGGTGGTGGGTGGGGTGGGGGTGTGGCCGTGGGTGTGGGTGGTGGCGAGTGCGGT
>NZ_JBHWGV010000292.1:0-1080 GCF_042732955.1 Kitasatospora sp. NPDC059747
GCGACGGCCGTGCCTCCTACGCCGAGATCCGCCACCAGGTGAACCTCACCGCCACCGCCGTCCGCACCCCGCACGCGCCACCGGGGGCGCGCCGGGGGGGGCCGGGCGGCCCCCGGCGGGGGGGTTGTCGGGCGTGCGTCCGCCCGCCGGGGAAGGCCCGGGCGGGCGGAGGACTCGGGCAGGTGCGTCCCTACGGCACGCGGTCCTACGGCACGCGGCCCTACTGCATCGGGGTCGGCGTGATCATCGCGAACGGGGCGCCCTGCGGGTCGGCGACCACCGTCATCCGGCCGGCCATCATGTCGAAGGGCGGGACCAGGACGGTGCCGCCCCGCTTGACCAGGGCGTCGACCGTCGAGTCCGTGTCGTCCACGGCGAAGTACGTCAGCCAGTGCGCGGGCGTGCCGGGCGGGTCGTTGGCGAGCAGCGTGGCCCCGCCGACCGCCCGGCCGCCCACGCGCACCTCCCAGTAGGAGTCCGCGCCGTCCAGCGGCTCGATCTCGATGCCGAAGGCCTCGCCGTAGAAGGCGGTCGCGGCCTGGATGTCGCTGGTGTGCAGCTCGTTCCAGGTGAGCGCGCCGGCCTCGTTGACGACCTGCGCGCCGAAGAACTCGCCCGGCTGCCAGACGCCGAACACCGAGCCCTGGGGGTCGGCGGCGATGAGCATCCGCCCGAGGTTGCCGACGTCCATCACCGGGACCATCAGCGTGCCGCCGGCCGCGACGATCGCGTCCTGGGTGGCCTGGGCGTCCGTGGAGGCCAGGTAGCTGGTCCACACGGTCGGCGGCTCCGGCATGCCCTCCGGGGCCATCGCCGGGCCGATCCCGGCCGCGGCCTTCCCGTTGAGCTCGCAGACCGCGTACCCGCCGAACTCGGCCGGGCCGGGCTGCCCCTGCCAGCCGAGGACGTCGCGGTAGAAGTCGAGCGCGGCCTGCTGGTCCTTCGCCATGAGATCGACCCAGCAGGGGGTGCCGGTCGCGTACGGGGTGGTGACTTCAGGCATGATCGCCCTTTCTCCCTGGGGGATTACCGCCAGCCACCCTTCCGTCGTCGCCCGCCCGCCGCCACCCGACACGCCGC
>NZ_JBHWGV010000293.1:0-1079 GCF_042732955.1 Kitasatospora sp. NPDC059747
CCCGCGCCCCGACTTCGACGTGGCGGGCATGCACCACGCGCCGGGTGAGATCGCCTTCGCCCTCGGCGATCTCGTCCAGGGCCTCGGCCACGGTGCGGATCGGCCGGCTGATGGCGTGACCGAGCCAGGCGATCAGGCCCAGGCTGACGATGGCCAGCAGGGCGGTCAGCCACAGCTGGGTACGCATGCTGTGCTCTTGCGCGTCGTCCAGGGCTGCGGCCAGTTGCTGCTGGGGCATCAGCACGGTCTGCCGGGGCACCCTGATCAGGGTGGTCCAGTGTCCGCCTTCGCTGCCGGGGAAGCTGGAGAGAGCCAGCAGGTCGTCGTCCAGTTCCAGCAGCGCCTGGTTGTCCGTGGACAGCGCCTGGGCGAGGCGGGCGTCGAGGGTGGCGAGCGGTTTGCCGAGGTTGTCCGGCGACTGGCTGTCGGCGGCGATCACGCCCCGGGGACTGACCAGCAGCACCCGCGCGGCGCCGTGGTACAGGCTGCTGGCGGACTGCACCGCGTGGTCCTGCAGGCTGGCCAGGCTGATGTCCAGGCTGAGGGTGCCGATGGCGCGCTGCCGGTCGAGCAGCGGCACCGCCACCGTGGTCATCAGGGTGCTGGCGCCGGCCGCATCGGTGTAGGCATAGGGCTCGGTAATGCAGGTACGTCCTTGCTTGAGCGGGCAGTTGTACCAGAAGGTCGCCGCGGTGCCGTCGTCTTGCAGTTCCTTTTCGGCAATGGTGTAGCCGCTGGTTTTTGCCGATTGATACACGGCGAAGCGGCCCCGCTCGTTGCCCGCAAAGGGCTGGTTGAGGAAGGCCGGGTCCTGGGTGCTGTCGGGTTCGAAGGCGAGGGCCAGGCCGAAGGCGCTGGAAGCCTTGGCCTGGACCGCGAGGGCGTGGCTGGAGAACTGTCGGAAGTCGGCCTCGGTCACGCCCCAGGCACCCTGGATCCGGCGGTTTTCGCTGAACTGGCGGGCAATCGATTCGCCCTCGACCACGCTGCGCTGCAACAGCGAAAGGGTCTGTTGCGCCTGCGCCTGGCTGGCTTCGCTCAGGTACAGGCGGGCGTCGTTTTCCAGGGTACTGGCGGTT
>NZ_JBHWGV010000294.1:0-1071 GCF_042732955.1 Kitasatospora sp. NPDC059747
CCGTGTCGAAGTGGGTGAGGGCTTCGGTGGTGGTGAGGGGGGTGATGCCGGTGCGGGCGAGGCGGGCGAGGTCGGTGGTGGTGAGGGTGGCGGCCATGCCGTGGGGTTGTTCCCATAGGCCCCAGGCGATGGAGGTGGCGGGGAGTCCTTGGGCGTGGCGGTGTTGGGCGAGGGCGTCGAGGTAGGTGTTGGCGGCGGCGTAGTTGGCTTGGCCGGGGTTGCCGATGATGCCGGCGATGCTGGAGAAGAGGATGAAGGCGTCGAGGTTGTGGTGCTGGGTGAGTTCGTGGAGGTGGTGGGCGGCTTGGGTTTTGGGGTGGAGGACGTGGTTGAGGGTGTGGGGGGTGAGGGTTTCGAGGGTGGTGTCGTGGAGGATGCCGGCGGCGTGGATGACGGCGGTGAGGGGGTGTTGGTGGGGCATGGTGGTGAGGAGGTGGTGGAGGGCGTTGCGGTCGGTGGTGTCGCAGGCGGTGAGGGTGACGGTGGCGCCGAGGTTGGTGAGGTGGGTGAGGAGTTGGGGGGCGTCGGGGGCTTGGGGGCCGCGTCGGCTGGTGAGGTGGAGGTGGGTGATGTGGTGGTGGGTGATGAGGTGTTCGGCGATGAGTTTGCCGAGGGCGCCGGTGGCTCCGGTGATGAGGACGGTGCCGTTGGGGTTGAGGGTGGTGGGGTTGGTGGTGGGGGTGGTTTTGGTGAGGCGGGGGGTGAGGATGTGGCCTTGGCGGAGGGCGAGTTGGGGTTCGTTGGTGGTGAGGGCGGTGGGGAGTGCGTGGTGTGAGGCGGGGGTGTTGTCGGTGTCGATGAGGGTGAAGTGTCCGGGGTGTTCGGATTGGGCGGTGCGGATGAGGCCCCAGGCGGTGGATTGGGTGAGTGCGGGGACGGGTTCGTTGGGGTGGGTGGCGAGTGCGCCGTGGGTGATGAGGGCGAGGCGGGTGCCGGTGGGGTGGTCCTGGGCGAGCCAGTTCTGGACGAGGGTGAGGGCGTGGAGTGCGGTGTCCTCGGGGGTGGTGTCGGTGTCGAGGTGGACGATCACCGGTTCCGGGGTGTCGGAGTGACCCGAACCCCCACCGGACG
>NZ_JBHWGV010000295.1:0-1065 GCF_042732955.1 Kitasatospora sp. NPDC059747
CAGCCTTTAAATTTACTTGTCTCTAAATACAAGAGCATAAAACCGCGATAATCACCAGCTTTATCCGGCCTAACCGGATCCAGCTCTTCGAACTTTTGAAACTGCGACCTTTCTTCATCTACGCACTCAACGGACGCCAAGGTCACCATCACATTAAATTCATCTACAGACCCGTGAGAGTTAATACTTACCGGGAAAAATTCTACTTCAGGGAAACACATTAACTCCTTTCTAACTTTTTCACTGACTATGGGAACACCAAAAACCTCCGAAAAAGTAAAGTCCATCCTTGCGCCGGCAACATATACATCAATTTTTCCATGATTTAAGAATTGGGGACGGGAATGCATAAACGCCCAATTATCGACTTCATGTATATCTCCCAAGTGCCACCTACCCGGAAAATTCACATCATCTATCAAACGGAAATATTGCATAATATTACTCTTTTTTTAACCAGCGGTTTACTTGACTGCCTGGCGTAACAGCCTCGACTTTAATCCGTTCCAAGGTCAACTCTATAGCATTTTTATAAGCGCTTGTGTTGGCCGGAACACCGACAGTAGCAGACTGAAGCTGATCATATATATAGGTCAAAGGGGACGGATTTATTTAATCAACTCATCTGGATTTTTAAATATTTAAATAAATCAGTCCCCTTTACGCTAAACACTTAACTATCAGTTTTTAGTTTAATCTCAGCTCCGTCTGGCAGGTCTTTAATTTGGCAGGCAATATCAGCCCTAAACCTCATCCCCTCCACAGCATCTGCCATATACATGTTATCCAGCACAAAATCTCCTCCCAGCACGAATGGCACCTTCGGCAACAAACGTTTTCCTGTGGGAAGCTGACCATTCTTCTTTTGCCATTGATGCGCTAACGGGTAGCCCGTGAGCGTCTCATAATCACTAAGTACTATTTTTGCCCAGTTTTCGATATCGTCAGCCAAATACTCTAGTGCCCCGGTTTCCGGGTCAAAAATATAAATCTTGTTATCTTTAATACAGAACTGCCCACCGAAAATTTCTTAAGCAAAAAAATAAGCAACAATCTGCAATAACC
>NZ_JBHWGV010000296.1:0-1036 GCF_042732955.1 Kitasatospora sp. NPDC059747
GATTGGGGCCTGGGTTTCGTTCTCAACTTCACCTGGGGTTTCACCGAAGGGCGGGTGGGCTTCGGCGTCGACGCCGTGGGCATGCTCGGCATCCGCCTGGATTCCGGCAAGGGGCGGCACTACAACCCCACCAGCACGGCGAGCAACGGCAATATCTTCCCCACCGACAGCGATGGTCGTGCGGTCAGCGACTTCTCCAGCCTGGGCCCGACCCTCAAGGCGCGGGTGGGCAACACCGAGTTCCGCTACGGCACCCTGCAGCCGCAACTGCCGGTGCTGTTCGCCAGCGACCGCCTGGTGTTCCAGACCTTCCGCGGCTTCCAGGTCGAGTCCAAGGACATCGACAACCTGACCCTGACCGCCGGGCGCATCGACCGGGTCAAGGAGCGTGGGTCGACCGACTGGGAAGGCCTGTCCATCGCCGGCTCCAACGCCACGGTCGACCCGGTCAACCCCGGGGTGAACACCACCCGCAGCACCCACGTCAACGAGTTCTGGTACGCCGGCGGGCGCTACAAGGTGTCGCCGGACCTGATGCTGCAGTACTACTACGCCAACCTGACCGACTTCTACAAACAGCACTTCGTCGGCGGCGTGTATGGCTTCAACCTCGGCCCCGGCCGGCTGACCACCGACGTGCGCTTCTGGAACAACAGCTCCGACGGGCGCAACGGCCACGACCCCGACTACTACAGCAGCGGCTACTACGGCAACGGCCGCACCCGTGGCGAAGTCGACAGCCGCCTGAGCAGCGTGCTGTTCACCTACGCGGTCGGTGCGCACTCGTTCTCCACCGGCTACCAGCAGGTGGATGGCGACAGCGACGCGGTGTGGGTCAACGAAGGGGCGGGCACCACCAGCTACTTCTTCACCGAAACCATGTCCGGCAAGTTCCAGCGCGCCGGCGAGCGCACCTGGCAACTGCGCTACCTGTACGACTTCGCCAGCGTCGGTGTGCCCGGCCTGACCTTCAAGACCAACTACTACAACGGCGACCACATCGAGACCGCCACCGGCGACAAGAAGGAATGGGCCC
>NZ_JBHWGV010000297.1:0-1030 GCF_042732955.1 Kitasatospora sp. NPDC059747
GGCGAAGCTGAGAACTTAAGCGCCAGTAAACGGCGGTGGTAACTATAACCATCCTAAGGTAGCGAAATTCCTTGTCGGGTAAGTTCCGACCTGCACGAATGGCGTAACGACTTCTCGACTGTCTCAACCATAGGCCCGGTGAAATTGCATTACGAGTAAAGATGCTCGTTTCGCGCAGCAGGACGGAAAGACCCCGGGACCTTTACTATAGCTTGATATTGGTGTTCGGTTCGGCTTGTGTAGGATAGGTGGGAGACTGTGAAGCAGCAACGCCAGTTGTTGTGGAGTCGCCGTTGAAATACCACTCTGGTCGTGCTGGATGTCTAACCTGGGTCCGTGATCCGGATCAGGGACAGTGTCTGGTGGGTAGTTTAACTGGGGCGGTTGCCTCCTAAAGGGTAACGGAGGCGCCCAAAGGTTCCCTCAGCCTGGTTGGCAATCAGGTGTTGAGTGTAAGTGCACAAGGGAGCTTGACTGTGAGACTGACGGGTCGAGCAGGTACGAAAGTAGGGACTAGTGATCCGGCGGTGGCTTGTGGAAGCGCCGTCGCTCAACGGATAAAAGGTACCCCGGGGATAACAGGCTGATCTTCCCCAAGAGTCCATATCGACGGGATGGTTTGGCACCTCGATGTCGGCTCGTCGCATCCTGGGGCTGGAGTAGGTCCCAAGGGTTGGGCTGTTCGCCCATTAAAGCGGTACGCGAGCTGGGTTTAGAACGTCGTGAGACAGTTCGGTCCCTATCCGCTGTGCGCGTAGGAGTGTTGAGAAGGGCTGTCCCTAGTACGAGAGGACCGGGACGGACGAACCTCTGGTGTGCCAGTTGTTCTGCCAAGGGCATGGCTGGTTGGCTACGTTCGGGAGGGATAACCGCTGAAAGCATCTAAGCGGGAAGCCTGCTTCGAGATGAGCACTCCCACCTCCTTGAGAGGGTAAGGCTCCCAGTAGACGACTGGGTTGATAGGCCGGATATGGAAGCCCTGTAAGGGGTGGAGTTGACCGGTACTAATAGGCCGAGGGCTTGTCCTCAG